>CANFQR010000090.1 GCA_947449125.1 Bacteroidota bacterium
GATATTAAATTTAATCGCAAGATAATAAATTAATTAAATGAATTAAATAACTTGTAAATTGAAATAAAAACGAGACCTTATAACTATTTACTGAATAACGAGTCGATAAATTCATTGGCATTAAAAACCTGTAAATCAGTCATTTTTTCACCAACTCCGATATATTTTACCGGAATTTTAAACTCATCTGATATGCCAATAACTACGCCACCCTTGGCTGTTCCGTCTAATTTTGTTACTGCAAGTGCCGTTACATCTGTTGCTGCGGTAAATTGTTTACATTGTTCAATAGCATTCTGTCCTGTACTACCGTCCAAAACCAATAGCACTTCATGCGGTGCGTCAGGTATTATTTTTTTCATGACGTTTTTAATTTTAGTTAACTCATTCATTAAATTAACCTTATTATGTAAACGTCCAGCTGTATCAATAATTACAACATCCGCATCTTTAGCTTTTGCACTGCTAAGGGTATCAAAAGCAACACTTGCAGGATCTGCTCCCATACCTTGACTTACAATTGGCACTCCTACTCGTTCGCTCCAAACAATTAATTGATCAACTGCTGCAGCTCTAAAAGTGTCGGCTGCTCCCAAAATTACAGATTTACCTGCTTGTTTATATTGATAAGCAATTTTACCAATTGAAGTGGTTTTACCTACGCCGTTAACTCCAACCACCATAATTACATGAGGCTTATTTTTTAAGGGTTCGGTAAAATAAGATAGATCGACATTTTTATTATTTTCTGTTAACAAACTCGAAATTTCTTGTTTTAAAATAGAATTTAATTCGTCGGTGCCTAAGTATTTTTCTGATTTTACGCGATCTTCAATACGCTTAATTATTTTTAAAGTTGTATTTACGCCTACATCTCCAGAAATCAATATTTCTTCGAGATTATCTAATACTTCTGCATCAACAGAACTCTTACCAACAAGAGCTTTGGTTATTTTTCCAAAAAAACTCTCTTTGGTTTTACTCAATCCCTTGTCAAGAACTTCTTTATTTTCCTTGGTAAAAAGTTTACTGAAAAATCCCATTATAGTTCAAATTCTAATTTAACGGTTATGCTTGCTGTTTTATATTTTGCTTTTGTATTAAAGGAACCTCCCCACGAATAATCTTCATTGCTATTTTGACCGGTAATTTGAAAAACCCCCATAGTGCCATTTTTTAAATTTCCAAAATCACTTTTTGCATTTTCAGAAATAGTTAAGGCTCTGCTATAGGCATCTTCGGTAGCTTGCTTTAATAATTCAATTTTTAAATCTTTTAGTTTAGTATAAAAATAATCAGGTTCGTTAGCTGAAAACTCAATTCCTTTTTCAATTAACTCGTTAATCTGCCCAATCATTTTTTCAACTAGATCTGTATTTTTTGATTCAACTATAACTTGCTGTACAAGCGTAAATCCAGCAAATTCATTCCCGACTATATTACCTTCACTATTATAAATGGACTTATATTCTTTATTAATTTTTAGTGTTGAAAAAGTTATTTCATTTGTATTTATTCCCTTTTCTGTTAAAAATTTTTTAACCCTGTTAATGTCTTCTTTAATTAATTCGTTAACATTTGATAATGAAAGTCCAGTGCGGGAAAAAGAAGCATCCCAAACAATTAAATCAGATTTAAAATCTTTTTGTCCTAAACCTGTTACAGCAATCGATTGATAATTAGGGTGAGTTTTGCGCCATGCATTAGTTAACATACTTGCTACGATTATAACTGCAACCGCAATAATAATTACCGAAATTATTTTTGATTTATTCATTTTATTTATTCTACGCAATATAAAACAAAAAATTCTTTCCTATAAAGGAAAGAATTTTCAAGTTTATAATTATTAAAAATTTTATTTATTTAGATTTTAAGAAATCTGCCACATGGTCATTGTGAACAATTTCTTCTTTAAATGTGTAAGCACCAGTTTTAGGCGACTTAACCATTTTAATTACCTTTGTAAAATCTTTTCCTTTTCCTGATTTTAAGGTTGCAACTACTTTCTTTGCCATTTCTTTTTAACTTTAATGGTTATTTAATTTCTTTATGAACTGTCATTTTCTTTAACACAGCATTGTATTTTTTTAATTCAATACGTTCAGTTGTGTTTTTTTTATTTTTAGTTGTTATGTAACGAGAGGTTCCCGGCTTACCGCTTTCTTTGTGCTCTGTACATTCTAAAATTACCTGTATTCTATTACCTTTTTTAGCCATTACTATACTTTTTTAAAATTTATGCTGCTAATATGCCGTTTTCTTTAGCATCTTTTATGCAGGCACTAATACCTTTTTTATTGATGTTTTTTAAAGCAGAAGTTGAAACACGCAAAGTTACCCACTCCCCAGTTTCAGGAATAAAAAAACGCTTACGTTTTAAATTTACCTTAAATTGACGTTTAGATTTAGCGTTTGAAAACGAAACCTTGTTTCCGCCCATCGCTTTTTTTCCTGTTAATTGACAAATACGTGACATAAATAAATATCTTCTTAGTTTATATTTCCTCTAAAAAGGGACGCAAATATACAATAAGATTATTAATTAACAAAATTAAAACTTACTTTATTTAAAATTAATACTCTTATCAGTCCAAATTTAGATATTTATATCACTTTTTCAGGGTAATTTAAACAATCTATCTGTGCCAACTAGTTCAAATTTCTCTTTTAAATTAACCTCAGGCGATTTTATACCTTTCTCGAATTTCAACCCCGGATTTTCAAAAACTAATATTTCATCGAATAGCTTTGCATTAATGAAAGAAGTTAAAAGTTTCGCTCCTCCTTCAACAATTAGACTCTGAATTTTTAAATCAATTAACTTTTCAATAATCTGAGTTATTATATTTTCATTAAAATCTAATTTTACAAAGTTTATATTTCCTTCAATAGTTTTATTTAATCGATTAAATACTATTGTATTTGCTGAATTATCATAAACATTAAATTTTTTCGGAACGCTTAAATCCTTGTCAATAAACAACCTTAATGGATTATTTCCTGTAACATAGCGAGTAGTTAGTTTAGGATTATCATTCAAAACGGTATTTTTTCCAACCAATATTGCCATTTCATTTGCTCTCAAATTATGGGAATATGTTTGTGCCTCGTTACCGGTAATTAAATTATCTATTCTGTTTACAGGTATAGGCACTCTGCTAATAAAACCATCTACCGTTTGTGCCCACTTTAAAATTATATAAGGTCTTTTTTTTTCGTAAAAGGTAAAAAATCGTCTATTTAAATTTCTGCCATTTTGCTCTAAAACCCCTGTTAAGACTTCAATTCCTGCGTTTTTTAATTTTTCAATCCCCTTTCCAGCAACTAAAGGATTAGGATCTAAATTGCATATTATAATTTTTTTAAATCCATTTTTAATTATTAAATCTGCGCATGGTGGAGTTTTACCATAGTGAGAACAAGGTTCAAGCGTAACATACATCATACAATCAGAAGGGTAAATATTTTCCGGTAAATCGTTAATTGCATTTACCTCTGCATGAGAGTCTCCATATTTTTTATGATAACCACTTGACACAATAACATTATTACATACAATTACACAACCAACCATTGGATTAGGAGCAACAGCGGGCCATCCCAATATAGCCAAATCTAATGCCAGTTGCATATAATAGTCGTGGTTCATAGTTTAAATTCTAAAGTTACATTCTATTTCCTAAATTTGTATCCTATAATTAAAGTTCAGCATCATGTTTGATAATTTACAAGATAAGTTAGACCGTGCCTTTAAGGTTTTAAAAGGTCAGGGCAAAATTACAGAAATTAACGTGGCAGAAACCATGAAGGAAGTGCGTAAAGCATTATTAGATGCCGACGTTAATTATAAAGTAGCAAAAAACTTTACAGATGCCGTTAAAGAAAAAGCACTAGGGCAAAATGTTCTCACTGCAGTTTCTCCAGGACAATTGCTCATCAAAATAACTCACGATGAACTAGCCAATTTAATGGGCGGAACTAAAGAAGATATTTATTTAGGAGGTAATCCAACCATTATTTTAATGAGTGGCTTGCAGGGTTCTGGTAAAACAACATTTACAGGAAAACTAGCTAACTATTTAAAAACTAAAAAAGGGAAAAAACCTTTAATGGTTGCTTGCGACGTTTACCGTCCGGCGGCTATCGACCAATTACATGTGCTGGGCGAACAATTAAACATTGAAGTATTCAGTAATAAAGAAGAAAAAAACCCGATTAAAATAGCGGAGGCAGCTGTTAAGCAAGCCAAAGAAAACGGTAATAGCGTTGTGTTGATAGATACTGCAGGACGATTGGCGGTAGACGAACAAATGATGGATGAAATAGCTGCCATTAAAAAAAATATTAACCCCAACGAAATATTATTTGTTGTGGACAGTATGACGGGTCAAGATGCCGTTAATACGGCCAAAGCATTTAATGACCGATTAGATTTTGATGGTGTAATTTTAACAAAATTAGATGGTGATACCAGAGGCGGCGCAGCATTATCTATTAAAAGCGTTGTAAACAAGCCTATTAAATTTATTGGTACCGGCGAAAAAATGGATGCTTTGGATGTATTTTATCCGGAGCGTATGGCCGATAGAATTTTAGGCATGGGCGATGTGGTTACCCTCGTTGAGAGAGCTCAAGAACAATTTAACGAAGAGGAAGCCCGAAAATTAAGCAAAAAAATAGCTACCAATAAATTTGACTTTAATGACTTTTTAGGCCAATTACATCAAATAAAAAAAATGGGAAACATAAAGGATTTAGTTGGTATGATTCCCGGAGTTGGTAAAGCTGTAAAAGATATGGATATTGACGACAACGCCTTTAAAGGTATTGAAGCCATTATTTTTAGTATGACCCCAAAAGAAAGAAGTAATCCCGAATTAATTAATGGTTCAAGGAGACAACGTATTGCTAAGGGCAGCGGACAAGGCATACAAGAGGTTAACAAATTATTAAAGCAATTTGAAGATACCCGTAAAATGATGCGAATGATGAATGATAAAAACGCCATGACAAAATTAATGCGCAATATGCCAAAAGGTATGGGCGGTTTACCTAAAATGTAGTTTAAAAAATAAAATGCAACTAATAGACGGAAAAAAAATATCGCTTCAACTACAAGAAGATATCGCAAATGAAGTTAAACAACTATTGGCTTCCGGGTTAAAGCAACCGCATTTAGCCGCCATTTTAGTTGGCAACGATGGCGGCAGCGAAACTTATGTGGCAAGCAAAATCAAAGCTTGTGAACGTGTGGGATTTAAATCAACATTAATTCGTTTGCCTGAATACGTAACTGAAGAAAAATTATTAAATGCCGTTTATGACTTAAATAACAATCAGGATGTAGATGGTTTTATTGTGCAATTGCCACTCCCGCGTCATATAAATGAACATAAAATTATTGAAGCTATAAAACCGAGTAAAGACGTAGATGGATTTCACCCATTAAACGTTGGTCGCATGGTACTTAATTTACCATGCTATGTTAGCGCTACACCTTATGGAATTGTTCACCTGCTAGAGAAATATAATATTGAAACCAGCGGCAAACATTGCGTTGTTATTGGAAGAAGCCATATTGTAGGCTCTCCAATGAGTATTTTATTAGCTAAAAATACAGCTTTGGGCAACTGCACAGTTACATTATGCCACAGTAAAACAGAAAATTTAATTTCGCATACGTTAAAGGCAGATATTATTATTTGTGCTTTAGGTAGCCCTGAATTTTTAAGAGCACATATGATTAAAGATGGCGCAGTTGTTATTGATGTTGGCACAACACGAGTTGAAAGTATTGATAGCAAAAGCGGTTATAAACTAAAAGGCGATGTTAAATTTGATGAAGTAGCGCCAAAATGCAGTTATATTACTCCCGTACCTGGAGGCGTGGGACCAATGACAATAGCTTCTTTAATAAAAAACACCATGCTTGCTGCAAAAAAAGAAATTTACAAATAAGTTTTTCTGCAATTTAGTTGAAACTATTTTTTGCTTTGCAATAAAATGTTAAGTCAAAAAAATCAGCTAGTTTTTTAATCTTTTGTTTGCTTTTACCTCAGCTTAATACTTACCTTTATTTTTAATTGATTTATTTTAAGGAAAATATTTCCATTGCTCTTAATGCAATTAAAGCCAATAGGCTACGTGCAATAATTACCATGTTGATTATTGCCATTGGCATTACCGCCTTGGTTGGAATTTTATCAGCCATAGATGCTATTAAAAATGGTATCAATAATAATTTTACTAGCATGGGGGCCAATACATTTACCATTCGTAATGCA
>CANFQR010000091.1 GCA_947449125.1 Bacteroidota bacterium
ATGCAGATTTTGATGGCTTTTGGGGAATTTGGGACGAACCTTTTTTACAATATTCTATCAAAAAAATAAATGAATTAAATACACCATTTCATGCTGCCATATTTACCTTAAGTTCACACCATCCTTATTTTGTGCCAGACAAATACAAAAATAAATTCCCAAAAGGCCCGCTTGAAAACTCAGAATCTATTCGTTATGCCGATTATGCTTTGATGAAATTTTTTGAAACTGCAAAAAAACAAAACTGGTATAGCAATACTTTATTTGTCATAAGTGCCGACCACGCAAGTATTTCAGATCATCCGTTTTTTAGCAATTTTGCAGGAAATTTAAGTATCCCAATTCTATTTTTTAAAAGCGATAACTCCTTAAAAGCTGAAAACAACCGTATTTTTTCGCAGATAGATATTTTACCCAGCACCCTCAATTTATTGGGTTATAACAAGCCATTTTTTGCCTTTGGAAAATCGTTTTTAGACAGCACAAACCGCAAGAGTTATTATTATGCCAATAGTACATATTATGTATACAACGATTCTATGGTGTTTACCTACTCCATTCCTGATTTAAAAACAGTATTTAACTATAAGCGCGATAGTGTTTGCGGTAATTCGCTATTAAATAAATATCCTGAAATTGAGCAAACCGCTAATAAAGATTTTAAGATGTTTATACAATATTATAACCAATGCCTGATTAACAATTCGGCATATAATAAATAAACTATTCATCAAATAATATTATCTCAGTATATTCGTTATTTAATTTAAATTCTGAAAACTCTAAAATACCATACCGCTTTACTATTGGTAATGTTTGGCTTTGCAATTAAATCGCAAACAGCCACCCTTAAAGGTATTGTTAAAAGCGCTGATGGAGAACCACTTGAAGGCGTTACCGTGGGAGTTAAAGAAAATCCCAATCAAGCAACCTTTACTGATGAAAAAGGATTTTATTTACTTACAATAGATGCCGAAAAACCAATTTCAGTCGTGTTTTTTGATATTAATTTTTCTGCATTAACCTACACGCTTAAAGCAAAAGCTAACGACTTAATTACTTATTCGCCAACTTTAAAATTTAAAAATAATTTGGTAGAAGTTGAAGTCATCGATAATAAAACAAGAAGAGAGGAAGTTGTTAGATTAGACCCCTTAATTTATAATAAACTTCCCACACCAACCGGAAATATAGAAGATATTATAAAAACACAAATGGGCGTTAGCAGTAATAACGAGCTTAGCAGCGGCTATAACGTTAGAGGAGGTAATTTTGATGAAAACCTTGTTTATGTTAACGACATAGAAGTATACAGACCATTTCTTGTAAGAAGCGGACAACAAGAAGGCTTAAGTTTTGCCAATCCCAACATGGTTCAAAGCATTAGTTTTTCTGCCGGTGGATTTGAAGCTAGATATGGCGATAAACTGAGCAGCGTTTTAGACATTACTTACCGCAAACCCTTAAAGTTTGGTGGAAATGCCTCAGGTAGTTTTTTGGGTGGAAATATACAAGCTGAAGGTATTAGCAATAATCGTTTGCTAGCTTGGAGTATTGGCGCCAGATACCGCACTAATTCATACTTATTAAAAGCACTAGATACAAAAGGAGAATACAGACCAAGTGCGTTAGACGTGCAAACTTTTTTAACCTTTGATGTAAATCCAAAATTAAAACTCGAATATTTAGGTAACATTTCCAATAATAAATATCTGGTAGTTCCAACCAACAGACAAACCAATTTTGGTACAGTTAATAATGCTTTACGATTTACCGTTTATTTTGACGGACAAGAGTTAATGCAATATTCCACATTTATGAGCGGCTTATCTGCCACCTACCGTCCAAACGCTAAAACCAAATTAAAATTTATTTCATCTGCCTATCATGCCAACGAAGAGGAAATATTCACCGTGCAGGGCCAATATTATATTGACCAGCTAGAAGCCGATCTTGGCAAACCAAATTTTGGTCAGGTAGCTTTTAATAGAGGCATTGGCACATTTTTAAATAACGGAAGAAATTATTTAACAGCAACCGTTGTAAATTTTGAACATAAAGGAACCTATTACATTAATAACAACAATGAGTTTTTATGGGGTGCCCGTCAACAATTTGAAAAAATAAACGATAAGTTAAGCGAATGGCGAACTGTTGACTCAGCGGGATTTTTGGTACCATACAGTCCAACAGAAATAAATTTAATGGATGTGTACAAAACAAAAATCTCTTTGCCTAGTTATCGCTCACAGGCATACATGCAATATAATTTTTCAAAAACGTTAAAAGACACGTCTGAATTCAGTCTTACTGCAGGTATAAGAGGAAATTACTGGACGGTTAACCAACAATTTTTATTCTCACCTCGTTTTACACTGTCGTATAAGCCAAATTGGAAGCGCGACTGGCTATTTAAATTCAGCACCGGCATATATTACCAGCCACCGTTTTACCGTGAGTTAAGAGGCATTGACGGACAAATAAATAAAGATGTAAAAGCGCAACAATCCATTCATGTTGTTTTATCCGGCGATTATATTTTTAAAATGTGGCAACGGCCATTTAAGCTAATAGTATCCAGTTATTTCAAACAAATAAATAATCTAATTCCTTATGAAATTGACAATGTGCGCATTCGCTATTTCGCCAACAATAACGCAAAAGGCTATGCCACAGGAACCGACGTAAGAATAAACGGCGAGTTTGTTAAAGGCGTTGAAAGCTGGGCTACAGTTGGTTTACTAAGAACTTATGAATATTCAAAAGACAATATCCATTATATTTTTTACAATAAAAGCGGCGAAGAAATAATTAAAGGTTACACATTTGACCAGGTTAAAACAGACAGTCAACGAGTTGACCCCGGTTATATTCCACGACCAACCGATCAGTTAGTTACATTTGGACTGTTTTTTCAGGATTATTTGCCAAAGTATCCTGCTTTTAAATTTAATTTGAATTTGCAATTTGGAAGCGGCTTACCATTTGGTCCTCCAACGCATTTAAGATACCAACAGTTACTAAGAATGCCTGCTTATAGACGAGTTGACGCCGGTTTTGCCTATAATATTTTAAAAGCTAAAAGAGAATTTAAAAGCAAAAATGTATTTAATCATTTAGAAGACATGTGGATTTATTTAGAAATTTTTAATTTACTCCAAGTTCAAAATACGGTTTCGTATACCTGGATACAAGATGTAACGGGCATACGATACGCCATACCCAATTACCTTACCAACAGGCAGGTAAATGTTAGATTGCAAATAAAATTTTAAGCTTAAACGTTTAGTCAAAATCCTTTAATAGGTCATGTAGATTTACACCTAAGGCACGTGACAGATTATATACCCAATATAGCGTAGGATTAATTTCGCCCCTCTCTAATCTAGAAATATTTTGAGGTGTGTTATCCATTCTGGCAGCTAATTCACTTTGAGTTATATACAAAGCAGCTCTTTTTTGAGCAACAAATTTTCCAAATTTCTTATTGAATTTAATTTTATCCACCAGGTTGAAAGTGATAAAACTGTTTTAATTTTAACTAACCATATATGGTTAGTTTAATAAAAAACATTAGTTTTGCAATACATAAAAAACATTGTGTTAAAAAAATACAACTTATAACAATGGTTAAATTAAAGGCTAACCACCTATTATGATTTTTAAAAGTGGAGCTGAGAAAACCACTCGAAATAAAAACCAGGAGCAATCTGAAAATCCAAAAGAGTAAGAAATTATTAACTTATTATGAAAAAAATTAATCAAAAAACATCTATTTTATTTCTTTTATTATTTACTATTCAAGTAGCATTAACTTCTTGTGCAACATTATTTTCAGGAACCAAACAACAAATTGTTTTCAACTCTACGCCACCCGAAGCGGATGTGGTTGCAATTATGAAAGATGGTAGCGAATTAACAATTGGTAAAACTCCATGTACTGTCGAAATAAAAAAGAAAACACGAAAAATAAATTTTATTAAAGATGGCTACTATACAGAACAATATAACTTAAGAAAAAATGCAACTATACATTGGGGATTATACGCTGATGTGGCAAGTATATTTATCTTTGGAACAGGGTTTATACCGACATTAGTAGATCTTTTTAGCCAATCTTTTTTGGTTTATCCTAATCAAGTAAAAACTGAATTAAAAAAGAAATAATCATTTCTTCCTAATCGAAAATTATAAAAATGCGGAAGCTGTTTTTACTACTTCCGCATTTTTTAGCAAGACATTAATTTTTGATAATAATCCCTCATTTATAAGCCAATTATATCTTTATTGCTTATAAATAATTTTCATTTCCACCCTTCTGTTTTTTTGTCGGCCGGCAGCAGTTTTATTATCGGCAACTGGCATAGTTTGTCCAAACCATTCGGTAATAATCATATCTGCCGAAACACCTCGTTTTACTAAATAATTTTTTACCGCTTTAGCACGTTTTTCTGACAAAATATAATTTTTATCTACACCACCTTCGTTATCGGTATGTCCTGATAATTTTAAAATCCAGTCGTATTCATACTGTTTAAGCAAATTTGCCAAATCATTTAATGAAGAAAACGAAACAGGCTTTATAATATCTTTTGCTGTTGCAAATTCTAAGCTGGCAAAAGCACGTTCAATAATTTTTTTCTCTGCCGGTTTTAATGGTGGCGGTGGCGGACACCCTTTGTATTCTGGCAAACCTGGCACAGTAACGCAAGCATCGTCTTTGTCTAAAATACCGTCTTTGTCTGTATCCAAATACGGGCAACCTTTATTTTCTTTTGGACCGGCTTCTTCAGGGCATTTATCATTTTTATCTATAATACCGTCGCCATCTCTATCCGGGCAACCCTTTAATTCAAATGGGCCAAATAAATCTGCACACAAGTCATACTTATCAGGTGTTCCGTCCCCATCTTTATCAGGACAACCCATAAAATCAGCAATACCGGCATCATCAGGGCATTCATCTTCCTTATCAATAATTTTATCACCATCTCTGTCTGGGCAACCACTAAATTCCAACAAACCTTTATCATCTGGGCAAGCATCTTCCTTATCGGTAATACCATCACCATCTTTATCTGGGCAACCAAGTAATTCTTTTATTCCAGGCTCCGTAGGACATTTATCATCCTTATCAGGAATATGATCACCATCCGTATCAGGACATCCCATAAACTCCCAAACACCAGCCACATCTTTACATAAATCTTTCTTGTCAGAAACTGCGTCATTATCCTTGTCTTTTGTTTTAGTATATCGTAACGGTAATTTTAGAAGGAAATAAAAATTAGCACCATATAAATCAGTTGTAAACAAACCGGGCAAATTATTTGAACCAAGCACAAGCGGCCCAAGCCTTAACATAGAACCAAAAATAATTGGCTCGCCCCTTTTTGCAGTTTGAGTATTATAAGAAACGGGTAATGTTAAACCAATCCATTTATAATCAAAACGGGGAGCAATACTTATATTAGTAAAATCATGAACCCGTGTAATTTTATTTGGTTGCAAATTAGAAATATTAGCCATTACATTTATATAAAATGGCTTCCATAAATTAAAATCTAACGCAGCGTTAATCGATGTAGGCAGCGCCATTTTAAAAGTTGTTTCACTTTCTTTAGAACCAAAGGTATTGGTCATTAATGAATCAAAACCGTTTATGCTTTTAATATCTATTGAACGCAAATCCCACATTTTTATGTTTGCCGTAAAATCATTTGACAAAGCTCCCTTTCTAAATCTAATTCCTCCAATATCATTAATGGCAAGACTGGCTTTGAATTTGTATTTATTCAAATCTTTTCTTACTAATCCTTTCTTGCCGTCCATATCGTATTTAAACTTTTCAAACTCGGGACGGTATTCGTAAACAAAACCTAAATCAAACCCAAAACCAGGGTATGATTCGTATTTATAACTTGATTTTATTTTATCAACCGTTGGATTATTCTCGCTTAATGTTTTTGTTAAAGGGTCGAGGTTAGCACTATGACCATATGAAATATCTGACTTAACTAAGCTAAGTGTATCTGACGTAGTAAAGTTATAATCTAAATTACTGATATTAAGATAAACAGCTTCCAACCCCTGGAGTAATTTACCGGTTGCACCAATCTTAAAAAAATGTGCGCCCTCATCTTTTAACACCCTTGCGTAGGTTAAACCGTATTCGGCCCAGGTCATTTGTTGCACACTAAAGTTTTTGTTATTTAAATTAGTCACCCATAATTTTGGATAGATAAACTCTTCAAATGCTAACTTGGCTAAA
>CANFQR010000092.1 GCA_947449125.1 Bacteroidota bacterium
ATATAAAAAGTATTTTTTATATGGAGCAGCAGCTTCGAGCATTAATCAAGATAGCATACGTGTGTTTAATATTGTGGGCAGAGCATATGGTTTTTTAACCGATTGCGCTCATATTATTGATTTTAAAAATAAAATAGAATTTATGCTTACCGTTAATATTTATGTGAACGAAAAAAATGTTATTGGAAATGGCAATTATCAATATGAAAAAACAGGATTACCTTTTTTAAAAGATTTAAGCTGGTGTTTTTATAATTTTGAATATTCTAGAAAGAAACTATTTTTACCTGATTTGTCAGAATTTCAACTATTCAATAAAAATTAATTGTTATTTGCTCCTGCGTCAATCCAGCAAACAATTGTGTTTTTTTGTTCGGTAGTTAAACTTGAGCCTTTAGGCATGCTTCCGCTAATTATTGATGATCGAACAGAAGATGCTGAATTTTTTATTTGCAAATAATTTGTTAAAGGTCCACAACCTTTAGTGCTGCCAGATGAATGACATCCTGATGAGGCACAGCTTGAAATAATTAACGGACTAACCGAGGCGGAAAATGTTGGTGTTGCGCCCGCACAATCAGGTGTGTAACTTTGCTGAGAATTTTTCTTTTTATTGCATGAAATCAAAATCAAACTAAATAATAATATGGACAATACTTTGTTCATGCTAGCTCAGTTAAAAAATAATTGTTACTTCTTTTTTAGTTAAACCAATACGATAAAATTAGGCCATTTTAGAAACAGCCTCAATAATATCGTGTTTTGTAATTATGTGCGTATTACCGCCCATATCTTTTAATATAACAGCGTTATTATCTTTAGTTATTAATTTACTTACTTCTTCAATTGGCGCATGCTCTCCTACAATTGGAAATGGGGCTTGCATGTGATTTTTTACTGAATGTTTTTTAATATCGTTGTTCTCTATTAATTTATTAAATAAATAACTATCATTTAAAGAGCCCACAAAATTCCCGTTTTCGGTAACAGGAATTTGAGATATGTTGTATTTATTTAAAACGCTGAGTACTTCAGAAATGGAAGCATTTATATCAATTGTAAGTAATTTTTGATTTTTATGATTTGCAACTAAGTCCATTGCTTTTGGTTTGGTAATTTCCAAAAAGTTACGGTCGCGCATCCACTCATCATTAAACATTTTTCCTAAATAGCGTGTACCATGATCATGAAAGATAACAACAACAACATCGCCCTTTTTAAATAAATGTTTCATTTGCATTAAACCAGCCATTGCAGATCCCGCGCTATTTCCAGCAAAAATGGCTTCTTCCTTTGGTATACGACGAGTCATAATTGCAGCATCTTTATCGGTTACTTTTTCAAAATGATCAATAATGCTAAAGTCAACATTTGCTGGTAAAAAATCTTCGCCAATACCTTCTGTGATGTAAGGATATATTTCGTTTTTATCAAAAATTCCGGTTTCTTTATACTTCTTAAAAACCGAACCATAGGTGTCAATTCCTAAAATTTTAATATTCGGATTTTTTTCTTTTAAATACCTTCCTGTTCCACAAATGGTTCCGCCGGTACCAACTCCAACAACTAAATGTGTAATTCTTCCATCTGTTTGGTCCCATATTTCAGGACCTGTTTGTTCGTAATGAGCCTGAGAATTACTTAAATTATCGTATTGATTTGGTTTCCATGCATTGGGAATTTCATTTACAAGTCGTGAAGAAACCGAATAATACGATCGCGGATCTTCTGGGTCAACATCTGTAGGGCAAACAATCACTTCAGCTCCAAAAGCACGCAGCGCATCTACTTTTTCTTTACTTTGTTTATCGGTGGTTGTAAAAATGCATTTGTAACCTTTTATAACAGCGCCAATAGCGAGGCCCATACCGGTATTTCCACTAGTGCCCTCAATAATTGTTCCGCCGGGTTTTAAACGACCATCTTTCTCTGCGTCTTCAATCATTTTAATAGCCATGCGGTCTTTTATTGAGTTTCCGGGATTAAAAGTTTCTACCTTGGCATAAACATCACAAGGTAAATCTTTAGTTATTTTATTTATTTTAACTAATGGCGTATTGCCAATGGTTTCTAGGATAGTGTTGCAAATTTTCATTTTTTATTTTTTTAGTTATAGTTTTTACTTTTAAGATTAGTTTTAATCTTAAAAATGGCCAAAGATTTAAAGCGTTAATTCGCCCCTTAAATTACTAATAAGTTGTTTTTTTAGTTGCGAATCATTTAATTTTTGTCCTAATAAAAACATCAATTTTGTTACGGCACTTTCGTAAGTCATATCCGAACCACTTAATACGCCAATTTTTTTTAAGTGAGAGCTGGTTTCATACATACCTTGAATAACTTTTCCTTCTGAGCATTGGGTGATGTTTAAAATAATAATCCCTTTATTAATTGCTTTTTTTAGTTCATCGGTAAACCATTTTTCTGTAGTGGCATTTCCTGCACCAAATGTTTCTAATATTATTGCTTTAATTCCTTTTAAATTCAGTATAGCAGAAGTTATTTTTTTACTAATGCCCGGAAAAAGTTTTAATACAACAATATCGTTATTTAATTGGGTATGAACTTTTAATTTTTTTGAGTTAGTTTTTATTAATGCGTTATTATTATAATTAATGTCAACACCTGCTTCTGCCAGGGCAGGATAGTTAGGTGATTTAAAGGCGTCAAAATGAGAACTGTTATATTTAAATGTACGGTTGCCTCTGTAAAGTTTATATTCAAAATAAATACACACTTCGGTTATTATAGGTTTATTTTTTACTTTAGTTGCCGCAATTTCTATGGCTGTAATTAAATTTTCTTTACCATCTGTACGGATAATACCAATAGGTAATTGCGAACCTGTTAAAATTACTGGCTTATTTAAGTTTTCTAACATAAAACTTAAAGCGCTTGCCGTAAAGCTCATTGTATCTGATCCGTGAAGTATCACGAAACCGTCGTGTTTATCGTAATTTGCTTTTATGATTTCAGCCAACTCCACCCAAACTTCCGGTTGCATGTTTGAAGAGTCAATTGGTTTTTTAAATGCGATGGAAGAGAGGTTGATTGCAAATTTATTTAGCTCTGGAATTTGTTTTGTTAATGAATTAAAATCAAACGGTTTTAATTCGCCTGAAACTAAATCTTGCATCATACCAATTGTTCCACCGGTATAAATTAAAAGAACAGATGATTTTTTTTGTTTCATATAAAAAACCCTCTCGTTTTAAGGAGAGGGATTTTGTTTGGATTACTAGTTATTAAAAAGGTAAATCATCATTATCGCCAATGTTGCCTGAAAATACAGGAGGTGCTTCAGGAGCATTGTAATTGTTATTTGATGATTGATTTTGAGATGAAGATGAATTTGAGCCATTCATCTTTTCAATACGCCATGCTTCTAAAGTGTTGAAATATTTAACGCCTTGAGGTCCATTCCATTCGCGGCCGCGCAAGTTAAACTGAACTTTAATTTCTTCGCCGTCGTTATACTGGTCTAATATGTTACATTTGTCTTGAGTCACCTGAAAGCTAAGGTGTTGTGGGTAAGGTGTATTGGCTTCAGTGGTTAAAATAAACTCACGTTTTTGAAAACGATCACTCACGCGTTGAGTATCGAATTTTGTTTTTAGGGTTCCTACTATTTCCATGATATATTTGTTTTTATTTTTTACTTTTTTAATTTCATCAGAGTAATGTCATCCAGGCTTCTTTAACTTTACCTGCCTCCAGTAAACTTTTGGCGTAAAGATGTTGTTCTTTTTCTGATGAAAAGGTTGTTATTGTTTTTTTATAGTTTTCAGTTTCTTGTGCTTGAGGAATACTCTCAATGCTTCCCAGAAGACCAAGATTATTGGCACTTAAGATATTGCTCTTTTTAATGTTATCAGGAATTTGATCATAACCAACACCAATAGAGGTGATAGGTTTTTCAACTTCAAATAATGCTTCTCCGGAGGCTCTGCAATAATAATTATCTCCCATTCGCGCAACCAAATCTATTTTGTTAGTGTCAATTTGATTGGCATCATTTAAAACCGAATCGGAAATATGAATTTTAATTATTTCGCAAATTACTAAATTTCCTGCACCACCTGTTTTGCCTAATTCTTTTACTTCAATTACTTTACATTCCATTTGAACAGGGCTTTCTAACACCCTAAATGGTTTAATTAATTCTGATGCGAGAGGGGTAAACCCCGCTTTTTCAAATTCATTAATTCCTTTTGGGAATGGACTACTGGCCAAGCTCATTTGTTGAACCATGTCGTAATTGACCATGTTTATTACACATTCAGGAACCTCTAATATATTTAAGAGTGTATCTTTTGGGGCTCCGGTTCTGCCGCTATATGCAGGAGAAAAAACAGCAATTGGCGGGTTCGAAGAGAAAATATTAAAAAAACTAAATGGAGCTAAGTTGGGTTCTCCGTTTTTACTTATTGTACTCGCAAAACAAATCGGCCTCGGGGCAATTGCATTTTGCAGGTATTTCTGTAAAACCGGTATTGATAATTCTTTTGGATCTATTGACAACATAGCTAACCAAATTTACAAAAAAGACCAATAATTTAAGTTAATTGTTGATAATTGACTAATATATGTGGTCTAGTTTAATTTTTATTTAAAATCCGAAAATAAATTTCTAATTAGGTTATTTAAAAAGAGATAAAAAAATTTTAGTATACAAGAAATTAAATTATTATTTAATGTTATAGTTTGCGCAAGAGCATTAAACCATCCCTAATGGGTAATAATAAATTCTCAACTCTTGAGTCGGAATTAACTTTTAAATTAAACTCATGAATTAACCGAGTGTCTTTATCCATTTCATTTTCAGCTACTTTGCCACTCCATAAAACATTATCCGCAATAATTAACCCCCCTGTTTTTACTTTATCAATAATTAAATCGTAATAAAGGCTGTAATTTTTTTTATCTGCGTCTATAAATACAAGGTCTATGATTTGATTTAAGTTTGGAATTATTGAGTGAGCTTGCCCTGTAATTAATTCTATTTTTGATTTATAAATTGATTTATCGAAGAATTTTTTTGCAAATAAATTAGTTTCTTCGTTGGGGTCTATTGTGATTAGTCTACCATTTTCACTCAAACCTTCGGCTAAGCAAAGTGCTGAATAGCCGGTGTAAGTTCCGATTTCAAGTATAAAATCGGGCTTAGTTAATTTGGATAAAAAACTCAATAAACGTCCCTGCAAATGACCGCTAAGCATTCTTGGTTGATTAGTTTTCAAAAAGGTCTCCCTATTTAATTCTGCCAAAAGTTTTGTTTCTTTTTCAGAAAAATTTTCGCAATAGGTGTTAAGTTTTTCATTAATAAATTCCATTTAATTGCTAGTTAAAATAAATCAGGTTAAACGTTTGTTCATTATTTTACTTACGTTTCCAAATACTTGTCCCGGTGAAAATTTTCGCCAATTAAAGTCATCCAGCTCTCCGCCATAAATAAAATAATAATCAATATGCACTTTTTTAAATTCGGCCAAAACATGTTCTCTAAAGTTTAATAGCGCAATCCAACCCTCGGTTTCATTGTCTTCAAACCATTCTTCGTAATAACTATCATCGCTGTGATGAAAGTTAAGAACATTTTCACCTATTAAAATATATTTATTAATACCGGCATAGTTTAGTTCATCAATAAAATCGCGCTTTAAAAGCATTATATCATTATTAATGGCATCATTCCATTCGCCTATTAACTCAATAATGGCATATTTTTCGTTGTAGTCAACAAATAAAATTTTAATGTATAATGTGTTGCTTCCAATATCATCCCATTGTGGATGAATATAAAAATTGTAAATAGTGTTAGAATACTCAAACTCGCTGTAATCTCTATTATAAAATGGAGATTGAGGGTCTTCCGAGGAAATATATAAGTGCCTCCAGTTAAAATATGGTTCAATAGTATGCAAAATGCAAAGTTACTATAAATCAATTAATTTATTTTAAGATGGGCTTATATTAACATTTTTATTAATCAAGGAATATCTTTAAAATAATAAAAAATGTTACTGCTTCATTTTTCGGTATACATTAATTAATGTTTCAGGGATGATTTTTTTTAGCAGCTCTTTATAAAACGAAGGTTTTTTACCTACCAAATCTAGTGTCTTGAAGTAAGAACTTATTTTTTTTAAGGCATTTTTATTTTCTTCGATTTTTATATCGGTAAAAAAAACAGGTTTGTTTTTAGGAATAGTAGTGTAAACATCTGTTTCTCCTGGATGAGAGCCG
>CANFQR010000093.1 GCA_947449125.1 Bacteroidota bacterium
CATAATTTAACTACAAACTGGTTTATTTACTACGTCAATAGCAAATGCAGCAAAAGCTACGTTTGCATCGAATTTATTTAGCTCAGAAAGAACTTGGTAACTTAGAATATCTTTTTGAATCGGATAAAGTTTCGACATTAAATCAACCTCTAAACTTTTAACTGTGTCGTAAATTTCTTCAGTTGAAAAATCTAACTCCATTAATGAAAGTGAAGCCACCACGACTGTTTCAACGATCCTGAATCTATCAGCCACAAAAGTAATTTGTTTACTGACCGGAATAACAACCACGCACGGATAGTTTGCAGCTGGTATTTCGTCTAACAGCTTATTTAACTCTTCGTAGCTACCAAAGCGATGGTTTGTGTACTTCGTCCCAAGGTAAGTATATAATTCTTTTGCGTTCATGGCTGCAAATTTACTTTTTTAATTCGATATAATCAAGATAAGTAAACGTTGTATTTGGGTTTTTCGATAGAATATTTATGTTGATAGCTTTTATACCCCAACTCCACCAAAGAAACTTGTGTTTAGGAATAGCGTTTACAACCGTTGTAAGACTATCAGTCATTGAGTAGTATAGTTTAGTGTTCTTACTATCCGAACATGCTGAAACGGAAATAAAAGGATCATTGTAATTAAAACAAACGGTTGAATCGGTTTTAATTGTTGGTGTGATTATTTGCTGCTCTGTATGTGTCGATACATTTGACACCGATACAACGTTTTTAAGCTTCAATTTTAGCGATTCGATAGTTTGGTAGTCATTAGCTCTGTACTGCTCAAATTCGCTTACTGTGTAGCTTAGTGAGTTGATTTTTGCAGCGTTCAGTTGGATAGTTGAATCTTTACCGTTTATTTTAATGGTTGACTCAACTTTGTATTTTTGAAATTCGGAATTTAAAACCTCGATGTTAGAAGTTTTTCGGATTATCTCAGCGTTTTTTGCTTTGATAGTTCCGAACATGAAGTAAATTACAACTGCCAAAAGTGAAATTAATAAGTAACTCCAGTATTTTTTTAGAATTGATATGATTATTGTTGTCATAATATTTGTTGTGCTAGTTTGTAATAAAATAAACGTTCTTTCAACCCATTTTCACCACCATTAATTTTGTGAGTTATTGCAGTGAATTGGTAGGTGTCTGCTAATGTGTTTAAATGTCTTGAGTTCCACCACCAACATGCAGACATAACAGCATTTTCGGGTGTTTCTAAAAGTGTAGGATTGTTTAAAAAGTCTATTCCAGTCGCTTTACTTATTTGTATGTAATTATTCCGACCTGTGATTTGAATTAATCCACGTCCTTTATATTTTATTCCATCCCCCTTATGAATGTTGCCAAGGTCTTTTCGTCCTTCGTATGATAATCCGCTAGCTATTTCGGACATATAAGTAAATGAGCCTGATTCATGTATAACCTGTGCTAAAAAAGCCGAAATACGAGCCTTTGTTGAAATATCGTATATAGTCATATATTTAATTAGAAATGGATAAATAGCTTCTAATCTTCTTTGACTTGCATGGATTGCTATTTTTTTGAGTTGATCGAGTGTCATAATCAATCTTTTTTATTTAGTGCAATTGCAATTGGACATTCTTCTTTATGTGTACATAAACCTAGAAATGTATGTGCAAATTTGTAGCGGTTAAGATTTTCGCTTAATGCTACCCTAGCATCATCGGATTCATTCACTTTTGTTTCAAGCTCAATTATTTTAGCATCCTGTTTGTCTATCCTCTTTCCCATTGTTTCAATAATATCGCTAAGTTCTTTAACTTTATTATTCCCAAATATTTTTTCTCCGACCTTTAATAAAGTTCCTCCACCTACTGCGGAAACTATTGCTAAAATCATTGTTGCTGAATCCATATTTTTTGGTTATTCTGTCGATGCTTGACAAGTTTTTTAAAAGTTCCGTAAAATCTTCATTAGTTATTTCGTTACACTTACCGCTATCAACCCATTTTGCTATCCTCCTTAGTATTTTTGCAAGCTCTGTTAGTGTAGCATCCATTTTTGTAATAAAGTAGAGTAGCGGTTATTAATGCGGTTATTGAAACGATTGTACAAATATATAAATAATAGTTGATATTAACACCGTATTGCGAAATTGTTTCCAAAAGTAGGACAAATGACATTGAGTAAATTAAAATTCTATGCCAAGTGCAAAATTTTAAATGGTATGATAAAATCAGTAAAATAGTATTTAAATAAAAGCTCTGTCCGATGTATGGATAAAGTAAAATTTGTTCTATTCTTAAATAATACCCTACCATCATGAATACAATTAAGATATTCATAATAATAGGATAGTATTTTACTAATTTAATAAGTAGTTTCATTGTTGCAGTGGTGGAACTGTCCCACCGCCGGTGCGAGGTTCGTTTGAATCCGAACTCATAACAGATGTATCCCCGCTTTTATCGCTATCTTTTGCGAGCATCAATCCAACAGCCGTTGTCAAGCTACCAATTAAAGTAAAAGCGTTTGCATCAATAATGTTTGCAACCTTTAAATATGTAGCAATTGCAACTATTACACCAGCGATTGAAGTCTTCCAATTCTTAATCAGAAAATTTTTAAGTTTTTTCATTGTATTTTGTTTTTTAAATTATCATTTACCTTCGCCAATAACTGTAAATTGTATAGTATCTGTAGAAGTGGTAGTATAAAATGTTAAATCAATATAAGAAGTAGTTCCATTTGCTACAAATGATGGAAGTATTCTATAAGTTCCGGTTGAACCAATTACGTTCGTAACGCACACCATATTCCACGCACCTATAGTAGGGATTGATAATCTTACCGTGCATGCCCCTAACACATTGGTGGTACATGAACCGCCTATCATAATCTTTGTTAGACTTCCATTTTTAGAAGAATATGCTATTACTGATGGGCTAATTACTCCAGTAATTCCTGTAGCCGTACAAGTATATGAATCGCCAGTAGTTCCTCCGGTCGATATACTCCCATCAGCCATTAAATATTGAGAAGATGTTCCTGTAGCAGTTGCAAACCCAGTTGCATAGATTTTACCGCCAACTCCAATGCCACCACCAATAACCAATGCGCCAGTAGTGGGGGAAGATGATGGAGTTGTTGATGCTAAAATTAAATCTTTATTAGCATTAAACTTCCCAGCCTGATTTCCTTGTATATTAAAAAATAATTCTGACGCGCTTAATGATAAATCTTGCCATCCTAATGCGTCTGTATGACCTTGAATATTAGCCCCTAGACCGACACCACCTGTTGATGTTGAAGTTCTTAGTGCAATCCACTTATCTGTGCCTGTTTTTATATCTACAAGTGTTCCGTTGTCAATAATCATGCTGTTTGCAAAACTAGCCCCAGTCCACTTGGATAAATACCCAGTCGTTAGCCCCGTAATTGCTGGCTGGAAGTCCCCGATAGCACTTCCAGCAGCTGTCCCAAACGTACGACCTTCTAAAACTGTGCCTGTAGTCGTTCCGAAGTTTTTGTTGAAGCCTGTATTTTTTGAGAATGCAGGTTCGTAAGTTGAGTTATCATAACTTATTGTAGTACCTGATACTTTTACAAATCCAGTCCCGTTTAATTGGGGTTGCTTTTCACTATCCAACTCCTGAATAGCTGATTGAACATCGGTTGATGATATATTTCCAAAAGGACTAAATGTTACAGAACCCGCAGGTAAAGAGTTTAATCCTGTTCCGCTTATAGCTAATCCAGTTGTAGTTAAACGTAAATCATCCGCCTGAATAAATGAAAATGGGAGTGGCGTAGTTCGTCTAATAATAACTCTATAAAGCAACTTCCATTCAGCTACATTCATTCCAACAAGAGTTGGTTGCGATGCTGATTGCGCTAAGGATATTGAACCATAGTCACCTTGCCCTATAATACTAACAAGTTCTGAATTTGTTGGGTAAACTCTATTAGTTGCATATATCCAACAAACGCCATAGTTATTATTCGTTAAGTTAGTAAGGACTCCGTTATTATCCCACTGTGCAATTCCGCCAATAAGTTTTGCAAATGTAGTTGTTGGAGTCTCAGTAGTCATGGCAGTTAATGCAGAATTTCTATAGCTTATGGTAATTGATGTTTTCGCAGCAATAGTATGATACCGATCTTCGTCCCTGACTACTCCTCCGGCTGAGCTAAATGTATTCAACGCGCCAGCACCAAAACTTATTGCTAGACCATTTACCCATCTTGTTCCATCTGTATCGTGCTGCTTTTGGTGTTCTATTAAATTTCTAGCAGATGTGTGTAGTTCATCTGCTAGAGTTATGTTTGTGCCGTCAAAGTTAACTGTACAGCATGGTATTTTAGTCAAATCAGTTATAAAAAATCCTGTATCTTTAAATAGTCCAGAAGAGTTTATGCTTATAAAATTTTGTCCTATTGTTGCGTTAAATGTAAGATTTAATCCAGTATTTGTAAATTGAGTACCATTTATTTTATAATTCCCTGCACCGGACAATAGGCTTAATGTAATAGCACTTCCAGTATTTGATACTGTGAAATTACCAGAGTTTGGAGGGTTTACAAATCCATGAGCGTCTCCTATCTCAGTCTTATCTCGTTTTAAATTTAAGGCTGTTTGAGTTGCTGTAGATACTGGTTTGTTGGCATCGGATGTATTATTAACCTGATCTAGTCCTATATCGTTTTTGTTTATATCTGCACCAGATACAATTAAACCTTTCGAATCATAAGTTATTTTTGTTTTAGTGTCACCTGTTATAGCTGTATTAGAAGTTACTTTTAGTCCTATAGCAGTTGATTGTGCGGTTGATACCGGTTTATTTACATCCGATGTGTTATCAACATTCCCAAGTCCTATTTGTGCTTTAGTAACAGAATGAGGATTAGAAGTAGATGAAATGTGGCTTTGGATGTTTGAATTAGCAGGTTCTTTTGAGTTAATTCGATTTGATAAACTTGTTGTATCGCCCTGGATAGTACTAATTGCTCGTCTTCCACCAGCCCCAAGTAATACACTATCATTGTTTGAATTTGTTACAATGTATTTTGGAGATGTTATATCCCCAGTAACTATTACCTTATTAAATCTTTGCGGAACTTGCCCGAAAGAAAACAATGATGCAAACAAAAATGAGATTAAAATTGTTTTTTTCATAAATTTAAATATTATATTTTATAACTTGTATTTTAATTGTTCCACCCGAAATGTTTACATCTAAATTTCCAGCGGATGTGAAATGAAGTCCTGCTGAATTCGGATAAAATTCTTGTCCATTCATATCTCCGCTCGAAATGGCAGGAATGTTAATTATTGGATTCCCACTTATAACAAAAACTAAAATATCTTTTACCCACGTGTTAGCTGGAATTGCTATAGTTCCAGCGGTAGATAATTGGGTAATACTTAATGTCAAAAATGGGGTTGCATCAATAGTATCTTTTACTAATTTTTCCGATGGGTATTTTTCATCTGACGGGATAGCAGACCATGCTGTTATTTTATTTGCTAATAATTCGAAAGGGTCTAAATCTGCCACTGGAACTTTCGCCCAAGCATCGTTTTTTCTTCCGTATAAATCCCCGTCAGATGGTGCATCATCAGTAATTACACCCGTTTCGGTTTTCTTGGTAATTCCAGTTGCAAGAATTATGTTATTGTTTAGAAATTTTTGATTTGCGCTTGGATTTGAAACTAACGCCTCATCCCATAAAAATTCTCGCCCTACTGGAATAACATCATTGATTGACAGAATACCGTTTTCAGACATCAACTTGTTAATGTAATTTATGCTCCCATAAGTCGAAAGACACACATCGTATATATTTTGGTTTGATACGGATTTATAAACTAACATTTGGGTCTATATTTAATTTGTCGTTGATAATAGTAATTATTGGACTTGCATCGTAGCCGTCTTTTTTCAATTCTATTTTGATAGAACGAGATAATTCGGCAGCGTTTTTGCTTTTTAAATATTTTTGAATACCTACGCCATCGGTATAATTTTCTTTCCACCAACCCGCATTTGAATTTATAGTATCTTCGATGTGCTGTAAATCGCTATCTCCTAAAATTAAATCAGTTTCAACGGTAGCTCTATTAACTTGTCTTACTGACTTTAAAACATTACCTACGTTGTCAATTGTAATATCAGGATATGTTTCAATTAAATAGTCAGTTAATTGTGTAAATTCAGAATCTGACGGAACGTGCCA
>CANFQR010000094.1 GCA_947449125.1 Bacteroidota bacterium
AATATATAGAATTACCAATTTAGTTGCTTTAAGCCAGAATCGTTAAGCTATAACGTATGAGTCGTCACATTAATTTAAATAGTTTTAAAATTAGTTTTTTACTTGTATTTATTATGGTGTCTCAATTTGTCTCTGCAAAAAAATTAAAAGAAGGAAGCTATCGCGGAATTTTATATTTAAACCAAGAAAAAAACATAGAACTACCGTTTAATTTTGATGTAAAATACAAAAGCAGTAAGCCCGTAATTATTGTAAAAAATGGTGATGAACGCATAGAAATTGATGACATTAAAATAAAAGGCGATTCGGTAAATTTTAAAATGCCAGTGTTTGATACTGAATTTAAAACCATTTTTGAAGGTGACAATTTAATTGGCTTTTGGATAAATAATTATAAAACAGTAAACAACAAAATAAAATTTAAAGCATTTTTTGGTAGCACTGAAAGATTTTCTTTTTTGCCCGGCACATCAAAATCTGTTTTAGAAGGCCGCTGGGAAACCACGTTCTCTCCTAATTCAACCGATAGTTCTAAGGCAATAGGAATTTTTCACCACATTGAACAAACCGATTTTTTAACCGGCACTTTTTTAACCGAAACAGGCGATTATCGTTTTTTAGAAGGAATTAAACATGACAATAACATATACCTATCGTGTTTTGATGGTAGTCATGCTTTTTTATTTGTGGCCGAAATCGACAGCAATGAAATTATAAACGGAATGTTTTACAGCGGTTCGTCATGGCAAGAGCCATGGACGGCAAAACGCAATGAACAGTTTAAACTGAATGATGCCGAAAGCGTAACATTTTTAAAGAACAAAAACGAAAAAATTAATTTTTCTTTTCCTGATTTAGAAAAAAAAATGGTTTCGCTAAGTGATAAGAAATTTGAAAACAAAGTAATTATTTTACAGATAATGGGAAGTTGGTGTCCAAATTGCATGGATGAAAGCGCTTATCTATCTGGAATTTATAATCAATACAACAATCAAGGTTTAGAAATTATTGCATTGGCTTTTGAAAAAACAACAGATTTTGATCAATCAAAAAAGCAACTGTTAAGACTAAAAAATAAGTTTAACATGCAATATGATATTTTAATTACGCAGCAGAGCGGAAAAGAGAGTGCCAGTAAAACTTTTAATTCCTTAAATAAAATCAGCGCTTTTCCAACAACTATTTTTTTAAACAGGCAGCATCAAGTAGTAAAAATTCACACCGGATTTAATGGACCTGCAACCGGTGCAGAGTATGAGTTGTTTAAAAACAACACAGAAAAATTTATTAATAAATTACTTCAAGACTAAATTTTCAAAAATACGCAGCAAGCTTATTTTTTTATTGAAACTAACTAAGAGGAATTAAAATCAGTGAGTTTCTTTTTGTTTCATTCTTAGCTGAACCAGTTTTCCGGCAAGAAACCCGAATGGTAAATATGCTCCCGATAAATCTAATAACGTAAACCAAATTGGAGAGGGCAGCATAATAATATTAATAAGACCGCCAATCATAAACCAAACGCTAATTCCTAAGGCAATTCGCATATTGTGTTTATCTGCAATGATTGCTGCTATAAGGGCGCCCGCAAATGTACCTAGGGCATGAGCTAAAAAGGGCATAATAAAATGTCTGGGTTCCATTAAATGCATAGATGCTTTTAAGCCTTCCATTGTTAAAAGATTAGACCCATCCGGAGGTGGGATAATACGGTCGCTAATCATGATTAAACTCATGTTAACGACACCTCCAGCAAACACGCCAATTATTACTGCAATAAAGTTTTTTACGACTGGTTTCATTGGTTTTGTATTTTTATTTTTTTTAATTATTTGGAACTATTTTGTAGTTAAAAAAACACTACAAATCAATTATCAGTTTTTGATGTCCGTGTTTAAACAGTTTTAATGCAATACCTCTTTCTAGAAGAAGATTTACCGCATTTATACCAGTTTCGCCAAGGTCAATCGTAAAATCGTTAACGTATAAATTAATGTGTTTTTTCATCACATCTAAACTCATGGCTTGTGCGTTTACTTTCACATAATCCATTGAACTCCCGGGGTTTTCAAAAGCGTATAACACACTGTTTTTAATTAAACGGTTAACTTTTTGCTGTAATTTAATATCTGTATTACGTTTTATTACAATGCCGCCAAGTGGTATGGGCGAGTGAATTAACGAATCCCAATATTCGCCAAGATCAATTATTTTTTCTAATCCTTTTTCCTGATAAGTAAATCTGTTTTCGTGAATAATTAATCCTGCATCTACTTTTCCATTTAGCACAGCATCTTCTATTTCGCTGAAAACAAATTCTTGTTTGTTGGTTAAATCCGGATAAGCTATTGATAAGAGCAGGTTTGCTGTTGTTAATTTTCCGGGAATAGCTATTCTACAGTTAGAAATGTTTTTAATATCAGTCTTTGCTTTTTTTACTAGTAAAGGACCGCAATTAAAACCTAATGCACTGCCCGAACGCAATAAAATGTAATTGTTTAACGCTACCCCATAGGCGTGGTAACTGAGTTTGGTAATGTCTAATTCGCCTAGTAGTGCTTTTTTATTAAGTGTTTCAACATCTTCTAACAACACTTCAAACTCTAAGCCTTCGGTATCTATCTTATGATGAATTAATGCATCAAAAATAAAGCAATCGTTTGGGCAAGGAGAATAGCCAATAGTTAATTTCATTTGTTCAATTCAGTAATAAGTTTGATTATATATTCATTTAAATTAGAAATGGCTAATGGAATATTCCATTTTGTTTTGTCTCGTTTTTCAACATAATTAGATATACTTCTTATTTGAAAATAGTTTTCAGAAAAGGCGCTACAAGCTCTAAAAAATGCTGCGCCCTCCATACTTTCTACATCTGGTTTATATAAATTACTAACAGTAGCAATGCTATCTTTATTACCGTGAATTTTATTTACAGTAATGCCCGAAACATTTTTTAAGTCGTTAAGTAGTGTGCCATTAAGATTTGTATTAGATTTAAAATCTGCAGAGCTCCCTAGATTAAGCTCTTCATATTTAATAAAAGTGTCTCCATCTTCGGCGCCCATTTCACTTAATTTATCAGAAACAATATTTACCACTTCGCCCAGTTCAAGTTCTCTGCTAAAAGCTCCGCAAATACCAACATTTATAACACAATCAAACATGTTATGAGATACACTTCCCATAAAAAACGCAGTGTTAACCATCCCAACACCGGTTAAAAGCAGGCTGATATTAGGCTTGTTTTTACAGGCAAATAAACCTACTTCGGCATTAACATTAATATTATAATAATTAATAAGCGGAAGCACCTCGTGTTTTGTTGCTGCTACCAATAAAATTTTTAACATGCTTAAAATTAGCGATTAAGCCTTAAATACCATAACGTAAAAAGCTAAGGTTTTTTTATTCAATCATATATTTTTTAAATTTGCGGCATGGTTTACTTAACTCGACACGAACATTTTAATGCAGCACATAAATTGTATAATCCGAACTGGAGTGAAGAAAAAAATAAAGAAGTTTTTGGATTATGTGCTAACGCCAATTGGCATGGACACAATTATGAATTAATTGTAACTATAAAAGGTAACGTTAGTGAAGACACCGGATTTTTAATGGATGTTAAAGAGCTTAGTCACATTTTGCAGAAGTATGTGTGTGAAGAGCTCGATCATAAGAACTTAAATTTAGATGTTCATTTTATGAGGGGTAAATTGGCCAGCACCGAAAATTTAGCTGTTGCTATTTGGAGGCAAATTGCACCGCATTTACCTGCCGGTGTTAAATTGCACTGCGTTAAATTATATGAAACGCCTCGCATTTGTGTAGAATACTTTGGAGAATAATCTATTTCCACCAATTTTTTATTATTTTTAGATACGTAAACAATTTCCGTTAATTGTTGTTTATCTATTAACAAGCTACTTTGTAAGCAAACTTCTTACACAATGCTTGTAAATATTAATTAGTATAGCCTAACCATCTATTTCTGATTTAGAAAATTAAAAAATGAGAAACAAAATTGCAGTTTACAGAAAAGAACATTTTAATGCTGCTCATCGGCTAAATAATGATAGTTTAAGCAAAGAAGAAAATACGTTACTTTTTGGAAAATGCAATTACGCTAATTATCATGGTCATAATTACGAATTGATTGTGAAAGTAACCGGAGAAATTGATGAAAAAACCGGTTATGTAATTGATACAAAAATATTGAGTGAACTAATAAAGAAATTCGTCCTTAACAGGTTTGATCACAGAAATTTGAATTTGGATGTTGAAGAGTTTAAAAATTTAAACCCCACTGCCGAAAATATTGCCATTGTGATATTTAATATTTTACGCCCTCTAATCTCAAATAACCTTGAATTAAAAGTCATACTCTATGAAACCGAAAGAAACTATGTTGAATACCCCGCATAAAAACAAACAAAACGTTTTAACCAAATTAAGTATTGATGAAATTGGTGACGAACATATTTTTTCAAATTTTGAAACACCTTTAAGGGATGATGCCTTTGAAATGAGTGATGATGAAAAAATAAATAAGATAGAAATTCATTTTAAAGAAATCATGCACACCCTTGGTTTAGATTTAAATGACGATAGTTTAAAAGGAACACCCCACAGAGTTGCTAAAATGTACATTAAAGAAATTTTTAGTGGTTTAGACCCTGCCAATAAACCAACTGCAGCTTTATTTGAAAATAAATATCAATACAATCAAATGCTGGTTGAAAAGGATATTACGTTTTATAGTAATTGCGAACATCATTTTGTTCCAATATTTGGCAAAGCTCATGTAGCGTATATCTCTAACGGAAAGGTTATTGGTTTATCTAAATTAAACCGAATTGTACAATATTTTGCCAAGCGCCCTCAGGTGCAGGAGCGTTTTACTATTCAAATAGCCAAGGAATTACAAACTATTTTAAATACTGAAGATGTGGCAGTGTTAATAGACGCTAAGCATTTATGTGTTTCTTCAAGAGGTATTCAGGATAATAATTCGGCAACGGTAACTTCGTTTTATGGTGGCAAATTTTCTAACGAAACAACCAGACAGGAGTTTTTAAAATATATTGAAATGAAAACGCAATATTAATTTGTTTTAAAAAAAAGAGGCTGTCTCAAATTGAGCAGCCTCTTTTTTTTATGAAAATTTTATGAATTAATTTTTAATTATTCTGTAAAATGAATTCATGTTATTATTTGAGACATTTATAAAATAAATCCCCGAATTAAATTCAGACATGTCAAGACTTTCTGTTAATTCAGTTTTATTGGTATAATTTTTCTGTAAAATTATTTTCCCTAACACATCAATTATTTTTACTTCTGTTGTTTTCGAGGCTTGCAGATTTCCGACAGCAAAATTAATGTTGTTGGTAAATGGATTTGGCCATACAGTTAAACCGATTGGATTATTTTTTGATAACGCAGTTATTCCAACGCTTGTAGAAATGGTGAAATTATTGTTGCTTATGTCATAAAAAATATTGCCAATTGATTCTACTTTTATTCTGCATGTTGAAATATTTGCACTAACAGTTGGCACAGTGATTAATTCAGTTCCATCGTTTGGTGTTGAGTTTACAAGAACACTATAGGTTGAGCCTCCATCTAAAGAAATTAAAATTTTAACATCGGTACACGATACCGGCGCAACACTTGTATTGTTTACAGCCCATGTAATTGTTTGTTGAGAACCCGATCCCCAAACAATACCTGTAGCATCTGGATAAGAAACCATTAATGGGCCTGAGGTGCTTGAAATTGTTACTGTATTAATAGCGTAGCAAACGCCTCCGCCGCCCATTTTATTATCGCGGGCAGTTAATCTAAATTGTAGGTTTTGAGCTGTTGTTGGCAAAAATTCACCTTTGGTAGTTGTGTATGTACCAAGAGCTACAACACTTTGTTTAGGGAAGTAGCGTCTAGGCATTGGGGTAGGTGTATAAGACATGAAAAACACTTTGTTGCCAGAGTTCCAGTTGCCTGAAACACCTAAATCTGTTTCTTCCCATGAATAAGTTAATGCATCTCCATCAGGATCTGTAGCACTGCCTGTTAAAACAAACGGGGTTGATACAGGAATAATATAATTGGCTGAGCCTGTTACAACAGGTGGTTGATTACCCGTAGTGGTGGTTACAGGG
>CANFQR010000095.1 GCA_947449125.1 Bacteroidota bacterium
AAAACATATTGCAAGTTTATTGTTTCTATAACAGGATTAGGATATACATTTAAATTTACTACTTCTTTTACAGTATTGTTAATTCCGGAAGATAAATCAGCTGTTAACACTAAAGACGTCGTACTTCCTAAATCTCCGGCAGTTGTATTGGTTCCATCAACAGCATTTCCCGCTGCATAAATTGTGGCTATAGTTCCTGTAGTTGGTGCTACCCATTTAAAACTAAATGTTTTGCTAGAAGGTGAACCTGTTCCGGGAGCAGTAAATACATGAACAGCATTAGATTTTCCAGTAAACGTTTTAATTTGAGATGAGCCCGCAATAGCTGAAATAACTCCGGCATTTGCAGCTCCGTTCAATATTTCGCAACCAAAACCAAAAGAGGATAATGCTGTAGAGGAAACGGTAATATTTACAGTATAAGTTTGTCCGGGAATGTATTGATTTGAAACAAATGCAGGAGTGCTACTAATTGAAGTTGTAGTAACACCTGCTCCACCTGAATGACAAGATGCGCAAGTTTGTTCACCCGGAGAACCAGTTTTTCCGGCAATTCCATTATTGCTTTTAATAAAAGCAGTTGTTGCTAAAATTGCAAAAGTGAATGAAGAGATAATAAGTAATTTTTTTTTCATGATATAAATTATTTTTTTTAAAACTAAAATTAATATTTAATTAAACAAAACTAAATTACAACTTAATGTAGTCCTCAAAAGAAATCCCCTTCATAAATTCTGGCGAGTAAATGTATTTATAAATTAATTCAGACCACTCTCTCTGGCTTTTACTATAGTCAAGTATGTTGGCATTAAAAGGTTTACTAAAATGTATTCGTATTGTTTTTTTATTTGCCATAAACATTTCGTCAGGTAAAAACAACATTTCAATATTTGCTTTTATTCCTAAACGCTTTCGCCATTTTGCAAAATTGTAAAAGAATTTAGAATTCTCGCCTTCAATAAAAACAGGCTGCACCATTCGGTTATGATCAATTGCCTGGGTTACAAAACTTTTTCGCCATTTTAAATCACGAATTAAACCATTTTGCTTTCTTGAAACCAAACCCGATGGAAAAATTAAAATTGCATTATCTGATCTAAATAACTCTTCCATTAACCTTAATGAAGCAGCAGATGTTGCACCAACTTTATTAACGGGAACAAAAACATCGCCGTAGTTCTTTAAATTTTTTAACACATCGTTAACGAGAAATCTAACATCTGGTCTAACTTCGCCTACAGCTTTAATTAAAGCCATACCATCCAAACCGCCTAAAGGATGATTAGACGCTACAGTAACTCTGCCAATTTTAGGAATAAAATGTCCGTTAACAGTTTCAACTGTTGCACCTATTCGCTTTAATCCTTCAGAATTAAACTCTAGGCCTTCATAGTTTGCTAAATAAAGCATAGCTGAATTTATGTCATCTTCGTGAAGTTTTTTCTTTAACCAATTTAAAGCAAATCTTGGTAGCCATTTGTAAAGCTTATATGCTTTTTGCTTAAGAATTTTTTCTACATCGATAAACTTATTGTTATTCATAAAACTTTAAAAAATAAAATAAACTTTACTAAACACAAAATTTACGGCTTACAAATGGTTTAATATTTCATTTTCAACTTCGATTGAATCCCATTTAGATTCAATATCAGCAATCGTCATAATTTCATCCATTATAGCCTGTTGTTTAATACCTTCTTTTAAAGCAGTGCTATAACGGATATTTGGTGAATATGTTACCATAGAATAAAGAGGTATCCACTTATCCGGATGATTTTGCGAAAATTTTGCTTCTATTTTTTTCTGCAATAAAAATTTAGGGTCGGCTGTTTTATCGCGCATTTCTATAAAATTTGCAATTGCTAAATCTGCAATAGCATCGCCATCTGGCTTTCTTAAATTTTGATATTCAGGAAAAATACTATCCCAATTATGATTATGCTTTTCGATAAGTTCATTTAAAACAACACAATCTTCAAATCCACAATTCATTCCTTGCCCGTAAAACGGCACAATAGCATGAGCAGCATCGCCAATTAGTCCAATTTTATTATCAAAAGTCCATGGAAAGCATTTTACAGTAACAAGTGATGATGTTGGATTAGCAAAAAAGTCGTCTAATAAGGTTGGCATTAAAGGCACAGCAGAAGAAAACTCTTCAGCAAAAAATTGTTTAACTGACTCTCTTGTTTTTAAATTTTCAAATGATTTTTCTCCTTCAAATGGTAAAAATAAGGTACACGTAAAATTACCATCGGGATTTGGAAGTGCAATCATCATAAAACTTCCTCGTGGCCAAATATGAAGCGCATTTTTTTCTAATAAAAATTCCCCAGTTTCGCTAGGCGGAATAATTAACTCCTTGTAACCGCAATCTATATAATGTTGTTTATATTCAAATCTATCACTATTTAACTGCATATTTAAACGGGAGGCAGAAAAAGCACCATCTGCACCAAAAATTAAATCAGAATGAACTGTTTCGATAATTTTTGAATCATTATCTTCAAATGTTAACTCAAGATTCTGGCGATTAATATTTGTGCATCGTTTATTAAAATGAAATTTAATATCTGTATGTTTCTCGGCCAAATCCATCAATTTCATATTAATATCGGCTCGAGATACGGAATAAATAGCTTGATTATCTTTACCATAAGGCTGATAAGCATTGGTTCCATCTTTATGATGAATAAATCGACCATACATTGGGATTGCAATTTTTTTAATTTCGTCGGCAATTCCCACACCTTCAAGGCCTCTCCATCCCCTATCACTTAATGCTAAATTAATTGATCTTCCGGCATATCCATTTGTTTTGCGCATATCTTGACGGCGCTCATATACATTTACTTTATACCCTTTTTTTGATAAGTAAATTGACAATAAGGAGCCAACTAACCCTGCCCCAACCAATGTAATACTTTTAGCCATTTTTAAATTTTTACAATTACGCTGTAAAGTTAAGCAAGCAATTTTAACTTTGTTACTTTTTATATTTTTCGTTCAATTTTTGTTTAGAAATAAGCATTTCAATTGATTTTTCAATACGGTTTATGCGAGTTTCCTCTTTTTTTGCACTTTCAATCCAATCTATATACTCTTTTTTGTGCGAATATGCCAATGAATCAAAGTAATTTAAAACATGCGAAGCTTTGTATTTATTTTTAATATCTGTAGCTAAAACAATAGTTTTATCAGTTGTTTGAATGAGTTTTTTTCCCTTTTTATTATTACTTATAGCTTCAGTCAGGTATTCAAGTAAAAGTTTTTCATTTATTTGCGAATGGTCTGTAAATTTCAAATGTCGGTTATGAAGATTATCGGGGTTTCCAAGTAAAACTTTCTTTTTATCTTTTAACAAAGAACCTTGAAAAAAAACAAAATTTACATGCTTTTTAAAAGCAGAAAAACCACAAACCATTCCATTTAAATAATAATTAGGTCCCCATTTCCAATCTTCCTTGATTTCTGAATTGCTTTTAAGACTAATTTCTCGTAGAGTTATACAAATTTTCTGACTCCAATCCGGCAAAGTTTCAATGTAATCTGTTATTTTAAAAGATGCATCAGCCTTATGCTTTGATGTAGCCATTTTATTACATTTGTTATGGTGTTACAAAAATTCAAATCAAACATAGCTAAAAATCAACTTTTCAACAAAAAAGATAAGTTATTGCTTGCAATTAGCGGCGGCGCAGATTCCTTAGCTTTAGCTCATTTACTGAATAAATGTGGGTACTCGTTCGCCTTGGCACATTGTAATTTTAAATTACGCGGCAAGGAAAGTGATGCGGATGAAGCTTTTTGCAAAGCACTGGCAGATAAACTTGGTGTAGTATTTTATTCGACTCAATTCGATACAAAGCGTTATTGTAAAGACAAAAAAATAAGCATTCAAATGGGTGCACGCGAATTAAGGTACAATTGGTTTAATGACTTAATAAAGAAAAATAAAATAAAATATCTGTTAACCGCTCATCATGCCAACGATAATATTGAAACACTCTTTATAAATTTATTGAGAGGTACAGGAATAAATGGTTTAAAAGGCATTGCCGAAAAAAAAGATTCTCTTGTAAGACCCCTATTAATTTTTTCAAAAGATGAACTACTTGACTATCTTAAAAAAGAAAATATTTCATTCAGGTTAGATAAAAGTAACCTAGAATCTAAATATGAACGTAACTTTTTAAGGCTAAAAATTATTCCTAAATTAAAAAAATTGCATCCTCATTTTGAAACTACTTTAATTAATAACATCTCAAATTTTAAAGAAGAAAGCCAAATCGTAAACGACTTCATCCTCGAAAAAGTTAATACAATTGTTTCGATAAAAGAATCCGAAATTTTAATTGAAAAGCACCTTTTAAAAAAAGAAAAATACATTAAAACAATTCTAAATTATATAATTAAACCCTATGGTTTTAATTCTTCTCAAATAGATGATATAACAGCTAATTTAAAAGAAAACAAGGCCGTAGGAAAATTATTTTTTTCGGAAAAGAAAACTTTAATTATTGACAGAGATTTTATTTTTATTAAACAAAAAAACACTCATGACTTTCAACCAATTATTATAAATTCGAGTGAAGAATTAAAAACAATTAATTTCTTAAAAATATCTGAAATTAAAACGCCTAAAGTTTTTAATCATAAAGAATTAATCATTGAGCAAGAAAAGCTTATTTTCCCCCTAATTATTAGGAGTAAACAAAATGGTGATAAATTCAATCCATTTGGAATGAAAGGATTTAAATTGGTAAGTGACTTTATTAAAGACATTAAATTGAACGCAATTGAAAAAGAAAATTGCAGAATCCTCGAAAATGGAAATGGTGAAATTCTTTGGATAATTGGCTATAGGACTGACAATAGGTATAAAATAAATAATAGTTCTAAAAAACTTTTAAAACTAAACTTACTTGAATAAAAGCAACATATTATTTGAAGAAAAACAATACATGGGGCATAACCGCTTAAGTATTTTAATTCGCTCAATAATTACACTGTTTTGTTTTATTGCATACTATTGGAGCGAAAACCCTAAACCAGTAAGGCTGTCTTTTGTTTCAATTGGCTCGTACCCTATACAAAACATTAATAATTCTGGTATAATTTTTTTTATAATTGGCATTTGTCTATTAATGTTTTCTACAGGCTTAACTTATATTTTGCATATACAAACCAAAGTATATAATGAATACATGACCTTAGATGGATTTTGGACTGCTAGAAAAGTAAAAATTGATTTGAAAAACATAATTTCAGTGCGAAAAAGCCGTTATAAAAAAAATGTATTAAGAAGAGCGGTATATAACCTTCATAATAATGGTATAATTAGATTTTATACCAGCGGGGAAGAATTTATTGAATTAATAGATAACGATGGTTTTACTTATAGAATTGGTAGTCAAAAAGCTCTGGAATTATATAAAACACTAAAAAAACAAATTTATAATAAGTACTGAAACCTTTTATTTTTTTATTCGTTTTAACAAGAAGTGTTCTCTAATTATTAACCTAAACATTAAAATATGTTATCAAACAAATTTGAGTTAATCGAAAAGGAAGCTGTTGAACATTTAAAATTTCCTGCCACAGAGGTGCTAACAGATAGTAATAAAATAGAAGAAAGAAAAACGGCTCTAAACAGAGCATTAACACTCGGAAATCTGGAACACAGTAAAATAAAAATTTATTTTGAAGACGATAATTCCTTTAAATATATTGAGACCACTGTTTGGGGTATTACTGATAAAAGAATTATTTTAAAACAAGGCATGGTAATTCCAATTAACAGAGTGCACACAGTAAAAATATGATTTGATACTGTTTAGTTAAGTATTCATTAATTTAAAGAAATTTAAACTAATGTATACAATTGGTGCTACAAAAATTAAACTATCAAATCTATCAAGCACCCCGCCATGTCCTGGCATAATACTGCCACTATCTTTAATCTGAGCTTGTCGTTTTAGCATACTCTCAATCAAATCTCCAATGGTTGCCAAAACCGGAACAAAAAATCCAAAAATTAACCACAATAATCCAAGTTCATTCTCGAAATAATTTTTAAAAATAAAACTAATTGCAAAAGTTATTAATACCCCAAAAATTGTTCCCTCCCAGGTTTTACCGGGAGAAATACGCTCAATC
>CANFQR010000096.1 GCA_947449125.1 Bacteroidota bacterium
ATTGGTAACTCGACTGGATGTACTAGATTTAGATTCCATCGAAAATGCCATTCAACAAGGTATTCAAAAATTCGGAAAAATTGATATTCTGCTAAATAATGCAGGGTATGGCGCATATGGCCCATTAGAGTCATTCCCAAGAGAACGCGTATTAAAGCAGTTCAATACCAATGTCATTGGGTTGTTGGATGTCACTCGTTCAGTACTTCCACATTTTCGCCAAAATAAAAGTGGTACAATAATCAATGTTTCATCTATGGGTGGTAAGATGACTTTTCCCTTAGGTTCACTCTACCATGGTACTAAATTCGCTGTGGAAGGAATTTCGGAATCATTGAGATATGAAGTCGAACAATTTGGAGGTAAAGTAAAAATAGTTGAGCCTGGCGCAATAGCAACAGATTTTGCAGGTCGTTCATTCGATTTCAATCATAATGAAAACCTAAAAGAATACAATGACATTGTTACTAAAATCACCTCGGTTTTTCCATCAATGATTAAAAACGCATCAAAAACCGATGTGGTTACAAAAGTAATCTATGAAGCAGCAACGGATGGGAAAAACAAACTGCGATACATGGCAGGCAAAGATGCTAAGATGTATAATTTCATGAACAAATTACTTGGATATAACTTCATAGTAAGTATGAATAAAAAGTTCTTCAAATTGTAAATCATGAATCCCGTTATTAAATATTTCAATGGTGAAAGAGCCGAGAGTTACCTTTTCCTGGTATTAGGTATAGTGGGCCTAGTCATAAGTAGTTATTTGTTTTCTCTTAAAGTATCCTCTTATTGGAAAGGATTTGCTATTCCGTTTATAATGGTTTCGGTATTGGAAATAATAGTTGGCATATCTCTTATTTATCGAAGTCCAAAGGATATTATCCGTGTTGAAGATTATATAAAAAACAAACATCTCAATATCAAGACAGAAGAAATACCTAGAATGGAAAAAGTAATGAAGAACTTTGTAGTTTATCGTTATGTGGAAATAGCATTGATATTCATTGGGGCAATTCTTTACTTTGCCTTTTCGAAATCTGACTTTTGGCGGGGTTTGGGATTGGGTTTATTACTACAAGCAAGCATTGTGCTGACACTTGATTATTTTGCTGAAAGACGGGGATTTATATACTTAGAATACCTAAATTCAATCAGCCATGAATGACCTTTTACATTTAAAGACCATATCCGACCTCTACAAGTTTTTGAATTTGGGATATGCGCAACATCCTTTAGTGGCGATAGTGGATTTTAGCAAGGCTATAGAATATACAACTGAGGAAATCAGCATTAAGACTGATTTTTATTCCATCATGTTCAAAAACTATTGCCGTAATCACATTCGTTACGGTAGAAAAACATTCGACTTTCAAGATGGAAGTCTTGTTTGCATTGCCCCTAATCGTGTGATTACAATTGACAATGATGTTGAATTAAAGGAGGACATGATGGGATGGGGATTGTTCTTTCATCCGGATTTGATCAGAGGTTCGGCACTAGGCAGTAAAATGAAGGATTACTCATTTTTTTCTTACGAGATGTCGGAGGCCTTGCATCTGTCTGATAAGGAGAAACAATTACTATATGATTGCATTTTGAAAATTCAAGGGGAATTGACGCAGAACATTGATAGTTATAGCCAGGGTTTAATTGCATCAAATATTGAGCTGTTGCTTAATTATTGTTCTCGTTATTATGGGCGACAATTCATCACACGAAAGAGTGCAAATCTTGATGTTGTCTCAAAAGTGGAAGATGTTTTGAAGGGTTATTTTGAAAATGAGGAAAAAAAAAATGAGGGTATGCCCTCCGTTAAATATTTAGCAAACAAAGTGAATTTATCCTCTAGTTATTTGAGCGATCTACTGAAAAGAGAAACGGGATTAAGCGCTCAGGATCACATCCATTATTTCGTGATTGAACAAGCAAAGAATATCCTTTTGCAAACCAATCAATCAGTTAGTGAAATTGCTTACTCATTAGGATTTGAATACCCACAATACTTTAGCAGATTATTTAAGCAAAAGACAGGAAAGACACCTTTGGAATTTAGAAACTTAAATTGATATGTAAGTGTTAATCCATAAACAACTTATTTGCGCCACACCTAGCTAGAATATTTTAGCTGGTATGGCGCAACAATTAAAGTCGTAAACGTGTCGATTAATTAACAACCTTTAATTTTTAGATTTCAATTTTTTGTTAAATTTAAATTTTTAGTCCTCTCAATTATATTAATAACCTGCAACTGCTTTGCAATAGCCAGAATCTCCAGTTCCTCAGCATTACCAATGTTTCCTAAAATTGAACCATTATTTGGTTGCATATAAGCTTCTTTTCTTAATTGCATTGATCGGCTGATATATTTTTCAGCCTCAGAGTTAAGATTATTAGCAAGGCTTGTAGCATAGTTATCGTTACTTACAGATTTTATAAGATTAATAATATAGCTTCTGTTATCATTTAATTTTTTAGAAGTTTCTTCGGCTATTTTTTCAGACTCAATTAACTGATTAATTAATAGCTTGTTTTCGTGATAGCTATTTTTAGAATTTAATTTTTCATGATTTGATTTTTTTTGTGAAGTAACATCGCTTAACGTCTCAGAATTATTATTATTCTGATGAGGTAAATTGTTATAGACAATTCTTGAATTATAATTCGAGTTGTGAGCTATTAAATTGTTACTCTGGTAGTGTGATTGTGCATTTACAATAACCTGAACTGATAGAGTAAATAATACCGATGTAATAATTGTTGTTTTCATAATCAATAAGTTTTAAGTAATTAATAATTAGTTAACTAAAATTTAATTTGCTGTATTACTTATTGATAGTTGTTTTACCAGCCCTTTCTATAATTAGTTTTGGGTATCGGGTATAAGTTGTTTTAATTACTTTTTTTTACTTCGTAAAACTAAAAAGGTTATGTTTTTTTAAATTAATTTTATTAACAATGTTTATATCAGACAATTTGAATGTTCTCTATAAATGAATTAGAAAATTTGTTAAGATCATTTCAAAGCAACTAGTTTAAAAACTATCTTTACTTAAAATTTTAAAAAGAAATAATAAAATGAAAAAAGGTTTAATAATTATAGGCAGCGTGCTTTTTTTAGCGTTTGTTGTTTTTATGATGTACAGAAGTTCTTATAATACCGCAGTAACTTTGCAAGAAAATGTGGATGAAAAATGGGGCGATGTTGGAGCAACCTATCAACGACGAGCCGATTTAATTCCGCAATTAGTTGCCACTGTTAAAGGTGCAGCAGCAAACGAAAAAGGAATTTTAACGCAAGTTACCGAAGCCCGCGCTGGTATTGTAAATGCAAAAACTCCGGAGGAAATGGATGTTATGGGTAAAAAAATTAATACCGCCATTAATTTGGCGTTTGAGGCATACCCTCAAATCCGCTCTACACAAAATTTCAGCGATCTTCAAACTCAATTGGAGGGAACCGAAAACAGAATTTCAGTTGCGCGTCAAAATTATAATACAGCTGTTAAAGAATACAACTCACATATTCGTGGATTTTTAAATAGTATGTTTTTAAATAAAGAAACATTTGCTAAAAAAGAAGTATTTAAAGAATCTGCCGGGTCGGAAAATGCGCCTAAGGTAGAATTCTAATAAACTCTGTTATGCTTACTGCCCGAAATTTTTTTGATAAAGAACAGCAGCAAATGCTGGTTAATGCTATTGTTTCGGCAGAATTAAAAACTTCTGGCGAAATACGCTTGCATTTAAATAATTTTTGTTTTGGTAATGAATTAAAAGCCGCACAAAAAGTATTTGAAAAGTTAAGTATGCATAACACAAATGAGCGAAACGGCGTTTTAATTTATGTTTCCGTTCTAAGTCGAAAAATTGCTGTTTTTGGAGATGAAGGTATTTACCAAAAATTAGGTAATTCATACTGGCAAAGTGTAATTGATAATTTGATTTTAAACTTCAAGCAAAATAAAAAAGCAGAAGCTTTATCTGACTGCATTGTAGAGCTTGGAGAACAATTAGGGAAATATTTTCCTCGAAATAGTAACGATGTTAACGAATTACCTAATACTATTTCATATTAAACATGCGTAAAATTTTACTATTATTATTTTTATTTTTTACAGGATTAATCAATTCTCAAATTGCCGATAGACCTGTTCCTCAGAAACTTTACAATAATCTTTCAAAAGAATTTCCTGATTTTTTAAATTCAGATCAGGCGACACAATTAGAAGAAAAATTAGAGCAATTCAGTAATCAAACTTCTAATCAAATTTGTGTTGTTATTGTAGATGATATAAATGGTCTTGATGCCGCAGATTATGCTACCAGAATAATTAACGAATGGGGTATTGGGCAAAAAGAAGCTAATAATGGCATAGTAATTTTAGTAAAACCTACCAATAATGATGGTGGACGAGATTTGTTTATAGCAATAGGGTATGGATTAGAAGGTGCAATCCCCGATTTGGCAACCAAACGAATTCGTGAAAACGAAATGAATCCATATTTAAAGAAGGGCGATTATTTCACCGCTTTAGATAAGGGTACAGAAAAGTTAATGCAGCTGGCAAAGGGTGAAATAAACGTGAAAGATTATGTGAGGCAGCATAAAAAAGGAAATAAATTAAGTTCCATTATAATAATAATTTTAATAATAGTTTTTTTAATCAGAGCTTTTTTTGGCGGTGGCGGAGGAAATACCTATTCAGGAAGTGGAAATAGAACTTATTGGGGTGGTGGTTTTGGAGGCGGTTTTGGTGGAGGAGGCTCTTTTGGAGGAGGCGGTGGTTTTGGCGGCTTTGGTGGAGGAAGTTCAGGTGGAGGGGGGTCTGGCGGTAAATGGTAATTGATAAATAAACTAACTAAAGTTATAATTTATGATTCGTCCTCATCAAACAAATTCTCGCCATTATTCCATTCTGTAGTTATCTGGTTCCAGCATTTTTTTAAACTACCATTAGTGTCTTTGGTGTAGAAGCATAAAATACTTAATGCCGCATATTGCATTGGATAGGCTTTTAAAATTTCCATATTTTTGATTGTTTCATCAACAGAAATTTTTTCTCTTAAAATAATACGTTGTGCGGTTTCTAAAATTAATTTTCTTAATGGGTGATTAAATTTAGCGTCTATCTGCTTTAAAAAATTAATTAAAGCCGCTTTTGAAATATTTTTTTCTGAAGCTTTTTTACAAATCTCTTCAACTACAGAAAAAACAGCGTTTGGTGATATAGTAATAGCTTCATCAATAAGTTTAACGCATTCAATGTAATCATCGAAAGGAAAATTATCCTCAATTTTATCTATAAATTCAAGTTCTTTAATGGTATCCATAATTTAAAAACCCAAAAGACTAATAACAAAACAAGTTGTAATTTGAATCCCTTTATTATTTAATTAGCTAAGAGAAATAAAGTACTAAGTTAATGGTGTAATTTTTATGGCGTTAAAGCCTTTTGGGCCTTTTTCAACTTCAAACGAAACTTTATCTTTTTCTTTTACTTGCCCAAGCAAACCGTTTACATGAAAGAAAATACTTTCTTGAGATTTTTCATCGCGAATAAATCCGTAACCTTTATTTTCATTAAAAAAACTTATGTTTCCTTTTCTTATTAGGTCTGCCGGATCAACAGCAACCTCTTTTTTTGCGCCTAATTGAATGTCTTCAAGATTAAGTTCAACTCTGTTTTTTGGATCTGGTGGTGTAGAAGATAAATTACCATTTTCGTCAACGTAAGCAAGCATATCTTCAAAACTTTTGCCTTTATTGTTATTGGCTTTTCGTTCTAATTTTTTTTCTTCTTTTTCTTGTCTCTTTTTTAAACGTTTATTTTCTTTTTCTTTTTTGCTGAATGTAGCTTGCGATTTTGCCATTATTTAATTTTAATCTTCTTTATTAAGAAGGGATTAAGTACAAATGTAAGCAAAAGAAGTTGCCTATTTTAATAAATAAAATGAAATAGAAATTTATTTAGAGTTAAAAATTAATAAATGAATAAATTTAAGAATGAATGAAGTTTGCTTTAGAATTAAGGCTTTTTAACATAGCGTGGTAAACAAAAAAAACAAAAAAAGGTAAATTAGTTTTATAAAACAAATTAG
>CANFQR010000097.1 GCA_947449125.1 Bacteroidota bacterium
ATCTACGCCCAACATAAATGAAATAGATTTATATGAGGCAAACGGCACATTTGTTATAGTTAACAAAGCGCTTACAGCATTTGACCTATCAATTATATGGTAACTTTCAGGCTCAGAAAATGTTGAGTTATCGTCTTTGGTTACTACAATATTGCTGATGAAATATTTTAACTTATTAATCTCTATAGTATCTCCGTTAGCATTTTTATATTTTTGATTTAAATTAAAAACGGCAGTTTCAAATAAATGATCAAACTCAATTTTTAATTTACCAGAAGTTGCAACAGGAGTTGGTTCAGGAGTTGGTTCAGGCTGTATTGTATCTTTTTTACACGAATAAAAAACAAACGCAAAACACACAGGAATAATTTTAAAAATAGTTTTCATATTTTTTTACTTAAAATTAGTTATTAAAACATTTAACAGCAATAATATTAAATACTAAATTGGACCTATTTGTTTAAAAAATCCTAATTAATTTAAAAATAAAATTAAGAAATTGGAATAAACTTTATTGAGTTTTCAAGCTTACGTCTTCTGAAAACTAGCATTTTAATTAAAAAACGGTGGTTTTTTAAAAAATCATATCTTTGTGGTTTAACTAAATAAAATTTTAAATATGATTTATTTGGACTTTGAAAAACCAATTCAGGATTTAGAGGAAGAGATTATTAAACTTAAGGAGGTTGCTTCTAAAAGTAAGGTAGATTTAACTGACAAAATCATAGAATTAGAGAATCATATTGCTGATAAAACACGCGAATTATACAATAACCTTACACCATGGCAACGTGTTCAAATTAGTCGCCATCCCGAAAGACCTTATACCCTAGCCTATATTGATTACATATCGAATAATAGCTTTATTGAATTACATGGTGATAGAACAGTTGGTGATGATAAAGCCATGGTTGGCGGTTTTGGAGAAATTGAAGGTCAAACAGTCATGTTTATTGGTCAGCAAAAAGGTATTAACACTAAAATGCGTCAAATTCGTCGTTTTGGTATGGCTAACCCTGAGGGCTATAGAAAAGCACTGCGTTTGATGAAATTGGCCGAAAAATTTAACAAACCTATTGTTACTTTTATTGATACTCCCGGTGCTTTTCCCGGATTAGAGGCCGAAGAACGAGGTCAAGGTGAGGCCATTGCACGTAATTTATTAGAAATGGCACAATTAAAAGTACCAGTAATTTGCATCATTATTGGAGAAGGCGCAAGTGGAGGTGCTTTGGGAATTGGAATTGGCGACAAAGTATTAATGCTTGAAAACACTTGGTACTCGGTAATTTCACCCGAATCTTGCTCCTCAATTTTATGGCGTAGCTGGAATTTTAAAGAACAAGCAGCAGATGCCTTAAAATTAACATCATACGACATGAACAAAAATGGCTTGATAGATGGTGTAATAAACGAACCATTGGGAGGCGCTCATAGAAATCACGAAGAAATATTTGTTACCGTAAAGCAAGAAATATTAAAACACCTCAGCACACTTAATATGCTAACTCCAGCAAACAGAATAGATATGCGCATACAAAAATTCTCATCAATGGGAGTTGTTAGCGATTTAGAATTAGATTCTTAGATAAAACAATAAATAAACAAAAAATAATATGGCAGATACAGGCGACATCAACGTAGGTTCAATCATCAGGTTTAATGGTGAGTTAGTTCAGATAATGGAATACCAACACCGCACTCCGGGTAACTTAAGAGCTTTTTACCAAGCTAAAATGCGTAACTTAAAAAATGGCAAACAAACCGAAAATCGTTTTAGAAGCGGAGAATCCGTTGAGATTGTTCGTGTAGAATATAAAATGATGCAGTTCATCTACACAGAAGGAGAATTTGCAGTAGTAATGGATAATGAAACATTTGAACAAGTTCATATTCCAATGACTATGTTTGGAAGTGGTGGCCGTTTCTTAAAAGAAGGCATGGAAGTTAAAGTTAGTTTTGAAGGCGAAGAACCTCTCATTGCCGAACCCCCAACCTTTATTGAATCTCAGATTACTTACACCGAACCTGGTTTAAAAGGTGACACTGCTACAAATACACTAAAAAACGCAACATTAGATACAGGAACCGAAATTAGAGTACCTTTATTTTTTAATGAAGGCGACTGGGTTAAAATAGACACCCGTACCGGAGAATATGTAGAACGAATAAAAAAATAATAAAAGCAGACTTAAAACTAAAAAGCGAGATATTTCATCTCGCTTTTTTTATTTCTTTAATTTTTCCTTAAATACTTTTTCAAACTTCTCAAGCTTTGGCTGTATTACAAATCTGCAATAGCCTTGCTCTCCATTTTGATTAAAATAATTTTGATGATAATCTTCAGCCTCATAAAAAACAGAATAAGCAACAATCTCTGTAACTATTGGACTTTGAAAAACTTTCTCTTTGTTTAATTGATCCTTATAATTTTCAGCTAATTGTTTTTGCTCATTATTATGATAAAAGATAGCGGAACGGTATTGCGTTCCAAAATCATTTCCTTGACTATTTAACGTGGTTGGGTCGTGGGTTTTCCAAAATACCTCTAACAATTCATCGTAAGAAATTACAGACTTATCAAAAACAATCTGACAAACCTCAGCGTGTCCAGTTGTTCCATTACAAACCTCTTTGTATGACGGATTTTTTACAGAACCACCAGAGTAGCCGCTTTTTAAACTGATAACACCTTTCAATCGTTGGAAAACAGCTTCAACACACCAAAAACAACCAGCACCAAAGGTTGCTGTATCAATTTCGTGATTAGTTGCATGCAATTTTATTGAATTTGAATTGTTTTCTACATTCATAATTATTTTAGTTGGATTTGACTCTTGCCCACAGGCATAAACAAAAAAAATAGCCGTAACAAAAGTTACAGCTACATTAAATTTAAGTTTAAAATTAATCATTAACTAGTTAACAAATTACTCCTTTTTTTGTTCAGCGTCATTACTTGTTTTTTCTCCTTTTTTTGGTTTTTTAGGTTTTCCTCCTTTTTCACGACCAACAAACGAAAAAAACTTTTTAGGTTTATCGCCCTTTGTCATTTTTATTGTTCCTTCAATATCCCATTCTAAAACCACAAAGTCAATTATAATAGTTAAATCTTTTGTATCCGTTGATGCAGAAGTAACTTCTAACAACCGAACTTCTGTATCTGTAGAATCGGTATAAATTGAATCTTTATTAATTCTATACTTTAACCATTTATATTGAAATTTCTCAAATAAAAAATCACTAAATAACTTACCGTCTTTAAACTCTATTTTATCTACAATTGGTTTTTTAGCTACTGAACCTTCTTTTTCTTCAACAATACTGATATTAAAAATACGCTTGTGTAAGGGGTCTTTTTCTCCCTTAAATGCAAAAGAAGTAACTAAAATAAAACTTAGCGTAATTAATGAAATTGAAAATTTAGTTTTGTTTTCCATAATAATAATTAAATTAAACTTTTATAATACTCTATTTAAAAATTTTGCTGTTAAAACAACCTTAATTCTTAAACATAGGTAGTGTAAAAATAGGAAAATATTATTTACCCATAAAATATAATAATAAATGCAGCCATTATCTGAAAGAATGCGTCCTAAATTAGTTGCTGATTACATTGGACAAACACATATAATCGGAACAGGTACTGCTTTAAGAAATGCTATTCAACAAAACTTATTGCCATCAATCATTTTTTGGGGACCACCCGGAGTAGGAAAAACCTCATTAGCTTTAATTATAGCCAATGAATTAAATCGTCCTTTTTATCATCTTAGTGCAATAAACAGTGGCGTAAAAGAGGTTAGAGAAGTTATTGAAAAATCTGCTGACAACAACATTTTTAATCAAAGCAAACCTATTTTATTTATTGATGAAATTCATCGTTTCAGTAAGTCACAGCAAGACTCATTATTAGGTGCTGTAGAAAAAGGCAGTATAACATTAATTGGCGCAACTACCGAAAATCCTTCATTTGAAGTTATTCCTGCATTAATCTCGCGATGTCAAATTTATGTGCTTAAAAATTTGGAGGAGTCTGAGTTGGTTGAACTTATCAATAATTCAATTAACAATGATGTTCTTTTAAAAACAAAAAATATAGTTTTAAAAGAACACGAAGCGCTCTTAAGAATTAGCGGAGGCGACGCACGAAAATTATTAAATGCACTTGAACTTGTTGTCAACAATTTTTCTTCAGATGAAAAAATTGACATAACAAATGAAATTGTACTTAAAATTATCCAGCAAAATTTGGCTTTGTACGATAAAAATGGTGAACAACATTACGATATTATTTCTGCATTTATTAAATCAATTAGGGGAAGCGACCCTAACGCTGCAGTTTACTATTTAGCACGAATGATAAAAGGTGGTGAAGACCCATTATTTATTGCACGAAGGCTTTTAATTCTTGCAAGCGAGGATATTGGCAATGCAAATCCAAACGCGTTATTGTTAGCCAATTCATGTTTTAATGCAGTTAACGTTATAGGTATGCCCGAATCAAGAATTATTTTAAGTCAATGTGTTATTTATTTGGCCTGCAGCGCTAAAAGTAACGCAAGCTATATGGCAATTAATGAAGCTCTCGATATGGTTGAAAAAACAGGAGATTTAACTGTGCCATTAAATTTAAGAAATGCCCCTACCAAATTAATGCGAAATTTAAATTATGGTAAAGAATACAAATACGCCCACGATTTTGAAAATAATTTCATTGAGCAGGAATTTTTACCTGAACAAATTTCTAATACAAGGTTTTATGAACCGGGAAATAATAATAGAGAAATTGAGCAGAGGAATTACCTGAAAAATTTATGGAAAGAAAAATACGGTTATTAATTTCTAAAGTAATCCCCTTGCTCAATTAATTTTCAAATAAATCTAATTAGTTAATTTTAATTTTAAAAGGCACAGAAACGTCTACATCACCTGAAGAATAGGTTCCATTTTTTGTTCCAGGTTGGTGTTTTAATTCAATTAAAATTTCTTTCTTCTGTGCAGAAAGTCCGGTTACCCATTTGGTTAATAAACCAACAGGTAAAGGATTAGAGGCGCCATCTGTATCTAAATAAACTATAGAAAGATTAGTGCCTGCAATAGTTACAGATGAACTTGGTGGTGCAGTTGGAGAAAGCTGATTGAAAAAAATCATGTGATCTGCTCCTTCTTCAAATACCTCATTACTAATTGTATCAGCAGGCGTTTTGGTTTCGTCTAACAACAATAAATTTAAAGTATAATTTTTGTTGGCAGTTAAATTAATTATCGAGTCGCTTTGGGCAGAAGCAGTGGTAGTGCCAGGACCGTAAAAAGGACTTGTTCCTCCGTCACCATCAAGATCTTTAAATTGATACGTGGCAGTTGTTGTTCCGTCAGTAAAAATCAATCGCATGGTTGTAATAATCTCTTGCTCGTTTGGTGGTAGGTTGCCTGTAGCTGTTGGTTGTGGAACTGGATCATCTTTCTTTTTTTTGCACGAAAAGAAAATAAAGCCTATTACTAACACCAACGCAATAGTCATTTTAATTATGGTTCTCATTTTTGTTTTCATTTTTGTTTATATTTTTTTTGATAAAGTTTAATGGCATCCTTATTCTAAATGTTACATTGGTACCTGCTGCATCACAGTAATATCTGAATCTGTCCAGGTAATCACGATAAATTGTATTTAACCCATTAGTAATTGATAGTGTAAAAATTAAAGGTTGATGTTTTAACAATAGTGTTGTGCTAAGATTACCACCCAACAAATAATAACTATCTGGTGCTTGAGCAAAATCAATATTTTCAGGTATTCTGTTTTGTTTTGCAACCAATTGAGAAACTAATTCAATATAAGAATCTTTAATAAAAAAATTGTCTTTAAAATTAAAACCAATTGTCAGCTCTGCTCTGTCTGCCGGCATATAGATTAATGGTTGACTTAGATCAAGGTTTCTTCCGCGAACAATCATTCCTCTTAACTTAGCATAGGCTTTAAAATTTGAAGTCCATTTTACAGCACCATCAATGCCTGAAATATTTGCGTTGTTTTGTG
>CANFQR010000098.1 GCA_947449125.1 Bacteroidota bacterium
GTATCTGGAATATACAGGCGATAAAAATATTGACATTAAACTTGATGTTTTTCTTAAACCTGAAAACGGAGAAGAAAATAAAATCTGCTCGTCTAACTATAAGTATATGTATTGGACAATGGAACAACAATTAGCGCACCATACTGTAAATGGTTGTAATATAAATGTTGGCGACATGATGGGAAGCGGCACTATTAGTGGCCCTGACCCGAGTGAATATGGCAGCATGATGGAGTTAACTTGGAGAGGAACAAAGCCAATTAAATTAAACGACGGAACAGAACGCAAATTTTTAAATGATAACGATACAGTAATTATAAGAGGTTATTGCGAAAAAGATAACATTAGAATTGGTTTTGGCGAATGCGTTGGTAAACTATTACCGGCAAACTAAAACGAGTGGCCCATCTTATCTTTTTTAGTTTGCAGATAGTTTACATTATGCGGGTTTGGCTCAATAACAATACCTACATTCTCTACAATTTCTAATCCATAACCAATAAGTCCGGCACGTTTCTTTGGATTATTGGTAAGTAATTTAATCTTACTTAAACCCAAATCGCGTAATATTTGTGCGCCTATTCCGTAATCGCGTTCATCCATTTTAAAGCCTAATTCAATATTTGCCTCAACGGTATCTCTTCCGTTTTCTTGCAGTTTGTAGGCCTTTAATTTATTTAACAAGCCAATGCCTCTTCCCTCCTGGTTCATATAAACAATAACACCCTTGCCTTCTTTTTCAATCATTTGCATGGCAGCGTGTAATTGAGGTCCACAATCGCAACGGCAGCTTCCAAATACATCTCCGGTAACGCAACTTGAATGTACCCTTACTAAAACAGGTTCATCTTTTTGCCATTTTCCTTTTACCAAGGCCATGTGTTCCTGACCGTTTGTAGTTACTTTATAAGCTATTAAATCAAAATCTCCCCAATTGGTAGGCATTTTAACTTCAACTACTCTTTCAACAATAGTATCTTTAGCTAAACGGTAACTAATTAAATCTTTTATGGTTATAATTTTTAAATCAAAACGTTCAGCAATTTTTACAAGGTCAGGTAATCTGGCCATAGAACCGTCTTCGTTCATTATTTCAACCAATACACCACAAGGTTCAAAACCTGCAAGTCTTGCTAAATCTATTGTTGCTTCTGTATGCCCGGTTCTTTGCAATACACCGGCTTCTTTTGCCTTTAAAGGAAAAATATGTCCGGGCCTGCCAAAATCACTTGCTTTTTTTGTAGAATCAACCAAAGCTAAAACGGTTTTACTTCTGTCTGATGCCGAAATGCCGGTGCTACAACCAAACCCCAATAAATCAATTGAAACAGTAAACGCTGTTTCGTGAGTACTGGTATTTGCGCTCACCATCATGTCTAGCTGAAGTTCTTTGGCCTTTTGTTCAGTAACAGCAGCACAAATCAATCCACGGCCATGCGTAGCCATAAAATTAATGACTTCGGGAGTAGCATTGGCAGCTGCTGTAATAAAGTCACCTTCATTCTCTCTATCTTCGTCATCAACTACAATAATAACTTTACCTTTGCGAAGATCATCAAGTGCTTCACCTATTGTATTTAGTTTAAATTCGCTCATATTTTACGCCGTAAATTTAGTTAATTTAACCCTTAAATAGCTTAAATTGTTTTGGAACAATTCATAAATAAACTCAAAATAGAACTTAATAAGGGGCTCCCAGGAACTTCCGCCCAATATGAAATGGCGCCTATATTAAGACCAAAAATTGAAATTGAAAATTTAACGCCAAATGATTACACATTAAGTGCTGTGATGATTTTATTTTGCGTGAATGAAAACAATGATTTATTTATTCCGTTAATTGAACGAATAGCATACAATGGGGTTCATAGCGCACAAATTAGTTTTCCGGGAGGAAAATATGAAGGTAATGATTTAAATACTTTAAATACAGCCATCAGAGAGTGCAAAGAAGAAATTGGTATAAGCAACCAAATTGAAATAGTAGGCAAGTTAACTCCGCTGTTTATTCCGGTAAGCGGATTCTTAGTAGAGCCTTATATTGGTTTTATTAATTCAATAAATCCTGATTTTATTTTGAACGAACGCGAAGTAAAAACTATTTTAAACTTAAACGTTAAAAATTTATTGGATGATAATTTTAAAAAAGAAGGATTAATTGAAGGCAGTAATTATAAATCAAATGTACCCTATTTTGAAATTAACGGCTACAAGGTTTGGGGCGCTACGGCCATGATGCTAAGCGAACTAAAAACAATTTTAAAAAAATTGAACAGCTCGCTATCACTTAAATACTAAATAAATTTTCTAAGTTTTACAATTAAAAAAAGAACCGTAAAAAATAAAATTATAGCAAAAAGAATGCGGTATGTTTTATTAAAATGAATTTTATTAATGTTTTTTTCTTTTCGGTAACTCCATACCAAACCTAAAATAAAACATACAACAAAAAAAAGTGTAAAGAGTAATCGCCCAGTAGTAAACATAATTGTTAACAAAGATAAAATTATATTTTAATGATTTTTTCTTTTGAGGGATTTAAAAATTTAATAAACTTAACTTTTAATAATTTGACGTATTTTTTAAAAATAATTATCGCTAGTTTATTTATTTTAATTTTCTGCTCTTCCTGGAAATTAAACGCCTCTAAAATTGAGAAAGGCTATGAAGCACTCTCTATTTATGATTATTTTAAGGCAAGAAAAATATTTTATCAGCACGCATCATCAAAAAACGCCTATTCTCATTACGGTTTAGCATTAATTTATTACCGAAACAACAATCCGTTTTACAACCTTGATTCTGCATCAAAATACGCTGCATTGTGTTATAATTATTATAAAATTAAACCCGAACCAAAAACATTTTTTCAATTTAAAATAGATAGTCTTTCTATTCCTCAGTTAATTGATAGTATTGCTAAAAAATATTTACAAGAAATTAAATCTGAAAATTCTGTAGCAAAATTAAATTCATTTCTAAAACAAAATTATTTAGCCTCTAAAAAATTTATTGCCGAAGCAATACGTTTACGCGATGAATTGGATTATAACGAAACCTTAAATGTAAATAACAGCACACAAACTATCGAGTTTGTTATAACCCATCCACAAAGTAGTTTAATTGCAAATGCACTAACGTTAATTGACAAACAAATTTTACTGGAATCTACTTCCAAAAATTCTGAAAATTCATATATAAACTTTATTAAAAAAAATCCCAAAAATTTATTTTTAAATTCTGCCTACGAAAAACTTTTTTCATTATACAAAAGCAATTCAGACTTACATGGCTTAAAATTTTTTGTAAGGTCATATCCCTCTGCTCCACAACTTGTGGAAGCCTGGAAATTACTTTTTTCATTATCCGTAAAATCGTTTTCGGCTAATGAATTAGAAAAATTTCTTATCGAACATCCTGATTTCCCTTTTAAAAATTCAATTTTAAAAGAACTGCAATTAAATAATCTTACTCTTTATCCTTACCAAAAAAACGATAATTTCGGATTTATTGACACTAGCGGAATTCTTGTAATTCCAACTGATTACGATGCTGTGACAAATTTTTCAGATGGCTTATCGTTAGTTACAAAAAACGATTCAGTTTTTTATATCAACAAAGAGAATAATAATTTATTTAATCAATTTTTTGTTGATGCTTATAATTTTAATAATGGTAAAGCTGCCGTCAAACAAAACAACAAATGGCATTTTATTAACAGGCAAGGCGAAATTGTTTCAGGATTTTTCGATGAAATAAATGAACTCTCTGATAACGTTTATACATTTAAATTAAATAACAAATATGGAGCCTTAAATAATTATGGTCAAATAAGTATAGAACCCAAATTTGAAGAGTTGGGTAATTTTAAAAATGGTTTTGCGTATTACAGATATGGAGACAAATACGGATTTGTTTCAAAGGATGGTTATGTTCACAACGCTGAATTTAATTGGATTTCAGATTTTGATACAGATGGTATTGCCATTGTAAAAAATAATAATGCGTTTGGGTTAATAAACTCCTCTGGAAAACTAATTTTAGAACCAAAATTTGACCAGGTCTTGCGTGCAAGCAATTCTGTTTTTATAGTTATAAAAAATAATTTATACGGCTTTTTTGATGCAAAAGGCTGTTTTATTAGCGATGTAGTTTACAATTACTTTAAAGAAAAACCGGTTGAATATTACACCAATGGGAAATTTTTTAAACTTATTAAAAAAGACGAACAAACAATAATAGATGCCAACGGGCGAGTAAGTATCGATTTAAAAAAACATGACGAAATTAGTTTTGCAAATAACGGATTAATTAAAGTTAAAATAAAAAACAAATTTGGATTTCTCAATCAAAAACTTAGCCTTATTATACCAAACAAATATGGCTATGCCAGCGATTTTGAGGATGAAATTGCCTTGGTAAAACTTAATGACAAATTTTTAATGATTACTACAGATGGCAAGGAAATTTTTAATTCAGTTTCTGAAATAAAAAAAATAAGTCGGCACTATTTTATTACTGAGGGAGATAGCCAACAACTTATAAATAATAAAGGTGAAGTTGTTATTTCTAATATTTCAAATATTCAACTAGTAAGTAAAAATTTATTAATAATCACAACAAATAATAACACAATTAAACTAATTAGAGATTAGACATTTTTATTAGTTTTGTAACTGTATTAAATAAAACAACTATGACAAAAATACACAACTTTAGCGCCGGTCCCGGAATATTGCCTCAAGAGGTTTTAAAGCAAGCTGCGGATGCTTGCATTAATTTTGATAATTTAAATTTATCCCTCTTAGAAATTTCTCACCGAAGTAAAAATTACGAAGCTGTAATTGAAGAATCTCAATCAATAATTAAAGAATTATTTGAGGTAGGCAGCGAGTATGAAGTTTTTTATTTAGGTGGAGGTGCAAGTTTGCAATTTGCCATGGTGCCTTATAATTTGCTAACCGAAAAAGGTTATGCTGCCTATGTAAATACTGGTGTTTGGGCCAGTAAAGCAATTAAAGAAGCTAAAATAATTGGCAATACAAAAGTAATTGCCAGTTCTGAAGATAAAAATTTCAATTATATACCAAAAGGTTACGACATTCCAACAGACGCAGATTATTTACACATAACTAGTAACAACACAATTTTTGGTACACAATTAAAAGATTTCCCAACAACAACTATTCCTTTAGTTTGCGACATGAGTTCTGATATTTTTAGCAGAAAAGTTAACGCTAAAGATTTTACTTTAATTTATGCCGGTGCTCAAAAAAATATGGGCCCTGCAGGATGTACCATGGTAATGGTAAAAAAAGATGCTTTAGGAAAAACAGGACGAAAAATGTTATCAATGCTCGACTATCAAGTGCATATTAAAGGTGGCAGTATGTATAATACACCTCCTGTATTTCCTATTTATGTTACATTATTAACATTAAAATGGTTAAAGAAAAACGGAGGAATTGCGTGGATAGAAAAAATAAATCAACAAAAAGCTAATTGCCTTTATAATGAAATTGACAGAAATAGTTTATTTGTTGGTACTTCAGCTGTTGAAGATCGCAGTAACATGAATGCCTGTTTTTTAACCACAAAACCCGAATTGGAAGTTGAATTTGATAAAATGTGGAAAGAGGCAAACATAAGCGGAATTCGCGGCCATAGAGATGTTGGCGGATACCGTGCCTCTATGTACAATGCATTGCCTTTGGAAAGTGTTCAGGCTTTAGTTGAAGTGATGCAGGCATTTGAGAAAAAATTCGCATAAAATAACAATAAAAAAGCCGCTTGAATAACAGCGGCTTTTTTCTAGCATTAAACTTAATTACTCCATAGGATATCCTTTGGCAACCCAATCTTCTCTAATACCAACGGGCAAATCTAAAACTTTGGCATTTTTAAAACCTGATGAAATTAAAGCGTCATATGCCGGTTTAATATTTGGACAACTTGAATAAGAACAACATCCGCA
>CANFQR010000099.1 GCA_947449125.1 Bacteroidota bacterium
GTAAGCAGAATCCCAATTACCATAGTTGCCTGCCGAGTCATAACGATCCATAGTTTTTTCTTTAAAAAACTCAATAAAGTTTTTATCACTATAATCAGTTCTTACAATTCCATATTGATGATCTTGTAATTGAATTAATTTCTCTGCTCGCAAGCGATCAACTAATTCCATTGTCTTTTTGTTTTCGTATTCTTCTGTTTTGTTTTTTGGATGGTTGTAAAGAAAAAGATTTAATGCTTCTTTTTTTCTTAAACCGTGTTGAACATAGTCGAGATACAAAGCTGTTTTCTCAAGACCAGTGATGCGTTTTCTGATTGTTACTTTCATGATTTTTTTAGGTTAAATTTTTGTCCCAATTCTGTCCCAATTTTTTTAGATTGGGACGATTTTGGGACAAACATCTGCCTAATTTCTGGAAAGAGAACAAAATACTTCCTAACAGAACAACGCTATAACGTGTTGAAAAGGAGGTGATTACTAACAAAAATGATGGATGGAGCGTGCTGTTTTTTGCGCTGTTATAACGCGGTTACTTCCCGATACAAAACTTAGAAAAAATATTGGTTAGTAAATCATCGGTGGTAACTTCGCCGGTAATAAGCCCAATTTCTTCAAGGGCATAACGTATATCTAAGGCCAGGATATCGGTAACAATGTTTAGGTTTAATCCTTCTAACACTTTATTAATTGCCGCATTTACGTTTTTTAGTGAGTTAGCATGCCTTGCATTAGTCACAATAGTATCTGTTGCAGTTACCGAAGTAGCGTCGTATAAGCCAAGCAGTTTTTGTTTTAGCTCACTAATTTGAAAGTGTGTTTTGGCCGAAATAAACAGTATATCTTTAAAATCAGAAAACTCAGTTGTTAACTCAGAGCTATTTTTTGAATCAATTTTATTGCCAACTAAAAGCAGTTGCGAGGTGCCAATATGTTCTTTTAATAATTCAATTTCATTTTTTAAATCGCCACTGCTTAGTTCGTTTACATCAAATAAATAAATAATAACCGCCGATTTTTTAATGGCTTCAAAAGCTTTATTTACGCCTATTTGTTCAATAACATCGGTAGTAGTCCGTATACCGGCCGTATCTATAAATCTAAACAATACGCCATCAATTGTAATTTCATCTTCAATGGTATCTCTGGTAGTACCGGCAATTTCGCTAACAATGGCACGCTCGTCGTTTAATAGTGTATTAAGTAACGTAGATTTTCCGGCATTAGGTTTTCCAATAATCGCCACCGGAATACCATTTTTAATTACATTCCCCAATTCAAAGCTGCTAATCAGATTTAAAACAATGGTATTAATTGAATGAATTAAATTTTTAAGTTCGTTTCTGTTTGCAAATTCAACATCCTCCTCGCTAAAGTCCAATTCCAGTTCAATTAATGAAGCAAAATTAATTAGCTTTTCACGCAGTAGTTTTATTTTGTTACTGAAGCCTCCTCGCATTTGTTTCATGGCTATTTCATGCGACAGGGCAGAGTTACTGGCTATTAAATCGGCAACGGCTTCGGCCTGACTTAAATCGAACTTACCATTTAAAAAGGCGCGTAAGGTAAACTCTCCAGGTTCTGCCAGGCGTGCTCCTGAATTAAAAAACAACTGTAATAATTGTTGGATGATGTATGGAGAACCATGACAGGATACCTCTGCACAATCTTGTCCGGTAAATGAATTTGGATTTTTAAAAATGCTTACTAAAACTTCGTCAATAATAATTTCTTGATTAATAATTAACCCAAAATGTAGGGTGTGCGTTGCTTTGTTTTTAAGTTGTTTTTTTTGAAGCGATTTAGAATAAAAATAAGTTTCAATTATTGTAAAGGCCTCCGGGCCGCTTAAACGAATAACTGCAATTGCCGAACTTCCATGCGCCGTTGCCAATGCAACAATGGTATCGTTGGTTTCAAATTTCATTTTAAATTAAAAGCTCAAAATTATTAAAATAACAACTATATTTTTAAAGGTTTTACTTTATTAAACAGCAACAACGCCATAACTGAGAAAAAAACCGCCAGATAACCAAGGTAAGTATAGTTTTGTAATTGATGATTTGCAGTTTGAACTACAATAAAGCCACCAATTAAAGAGGTTATGGAAGTGCCGAATTGCTGAACAGATGAATTTATAATTAAAAAAGCACCTCTGATATTTGGTTGTGCAGTAGAAGTTACGTGTGCCATAGAAATAATCATACGTGAACCACTGAACACAAAAAAACTTGCTGTAAAACAAAGCAACACCAGTTTACTTTGTGTGTGTAAATTTGGAATGCCAAATAAAGGAATTAACGAGAGTATTGACAAGGCAAGAAGCACTTTAAATCTACCTATTTTATCGCTTAATTTACCAATTAGGGGTGAGGAAAAAGCTGTAATAATGCCGCCAACAATATAAATTAAAGGTACTGTACTTGAGTAATCAAAACCTAAATTATACGTAAAAAAATCAGATAAAAACGGAATAATAAAAAAATGTGCCGGCATAATCATTAAGGTAAGTAACAAGGCCCACCTGCGATTGGCATCGGATAATACACTTTTCATTACGCCAAAAAAACTTTGTTGCTGATATGTTTTTAAATGTATGGTAAAAGATGGTACTACAAATAAAATGCCAATAAAAACCAAAGCGCACAGTCCGCCTAACACTAAAAAAGGCGTATACCAATGGTTATGAGCGGCTAGGTATAAGCCTCCCGGCACGCCAACAATACTTGCCAATGCAAATCCCATCATTAAAATACCCATGGCTTGACCTCTTTTGTGCGCTGGTATGGCATCTCCAACAATTGATTGAATAATTGAACCAGATACACCACCAAACAATCCTGTAATAAAGCGGGCCAAAACCAACATTAAATAGCTGTTTGCAAATCCGCAAAAAAATGTACCAAGCGTAAAGCCGGCATAAATAAACACTAAAACTTTTTTTCTGTCGTATTTATCTACTTTATTTACACATATTAATGAGGATATAAAAGCCCCAAAGCCATAAGCAAACACAGCAATTCCAAATTGCTTAGGGTTAATGCCCCATAATTCGGTTAACTTGGGCTTTAGCGGCATTAACACCATAAAATCTACTATGCCTGTAAATTGAACAAAAGCTAATATGAGAAGTAAAATTATTTCGGAACGTTTCATGAAAATTAAAGTTATTAAGTTGTCTAAGTTAGTTTAAAATTAGGCCTAAATGTTATTTTAATTAAGATATTATTTATTATAAAAAATATCTTATTGTAATTGTTCTTTAAATGAATTTTTATAGCGACTAAAAAAATGATAAAAGTTTAGTCAATTTTTGTATCTTAGAAATCAATATTAATTTATGAGATTTATTTTTACAATTATCATTTTTTTAATTCTAGCTGTTCAGGCGCATGCCCAATCAAGCACTGGTTTTGTTTTTATAAAAGATACCTTACGTTTACCCGAAGTTAATAATTTGCTGGAGGGTGAATCCATTTCAGCAGTATTAAAAAAAGGTTCATCTTTTAAGTTGTTTAAAACAACAAACAATAAGTATTATTTTAAAATAATTGTTTCTGAAAATTTATATTTCAATAAAAAGGATGCCTTGGAAATTCTTTCAGGAACCAAAAGTATTTATTTTAAAGATGCTGTTAATTATGAATTAGATGACCACACGGGTTTTTACCTGGTTGAAGTTCTAAAAAATTATGTTGGCACTTTAAAAGATGAAGGTGTAACTAGTATTGTGTTTAACAACATAGAAACAACTTACACCAAAAAAGAATGTAATCAAGTTAAACAAATGGCAAAATACTTCTACGAAAGTATTTCTGCTAAAAAATAAAAACACTATGAGTGAACGAATACTTAGGGCCTTAATGCAAATGTTTGCAATAATTGCAAAGGTTGACGGCATTAATAACACAGGCAGACAAATTGTGCAGTCTTTCTTAAAAGGGCAATTAAATACAGAGCAGGTAGAAACTTATTTAAATATTTTTGATGATTACCTTGAGGCGCATCATAATTCAAGTAAAAAAAAGGAAGGGGCAGCAAAAAGAACTTCCTTAAACTCGGTTAAAATTTTAAGAATTTGTACGCAAATTAATCAGGAGCTTGAACAAACGCAAAAGGTTATTGTGTTGATTCGTTTATTAGAATTTATTCATTCAAGCAACGAAATAAGCGACCAAGAACATGAGTTTGTATTAACTGTGGCCGATACGTTTAATATACCAATGGACGAGTTTAATTTATTAACTTCTTTTGTTGTTGATGGCTTAGACGTTATTCCAAACAATCACAATATTTTAATTATAAATAATAATACAGAAGGCACGCAAAATCAAACCAAACATATTTATTGCGAAACGTTGCCTCAAGATATAAGAGTTCTTCAAATAGAAAGTGTGTCTATGTACGCACTTAGAATGTACGGTAATCATGAATTGCAATTAAACGGACAAAGTATTACCAAAGAACGCGTTCATATTTTTACCCCGGGTTCTTCTATCCGTTCACGAAAAATAAAACCAATTTATTACAGTGATGTTATTGGCCGTTTTTTAAGTGACGAAAGCCAAGCCAGAATTACGTTTGAAGTAAAAAATCTAGAATACAAATTTAAAAGTGGCAAACTTGGTTTACGCGATATAAACATTAATGAAGAAAGCGGTAAATTAATTGGCATTATGGGCGGTTCAGGCGCCGGTAAATCTACTTTACTAAATGTATTAAATAGTATTGAAACTCCTAGTTCGGGCAGCGTAAATATAAACGGAAAAAATATTCATACTGAAAAAAATGCTATAGAAGGAGTTATTGGCCATGTTAGTCAGGACGATTTGTTAATTGAGGAATTAACCGTTTATGAAAATCTTTTTTACAACGCAAAATTATGTTTTGGAAATTTAGAAGATAACGTTATAGCAGATAAGTGTAATGTATTATTGGCTAATTTAGGTTTAAACGAAACTAAAAACTTAAAGGTTGGTTCACCTCTTGAAAAAACCATTTCAGGTGGACAACGTAAACGATTAAATATTGCTCTAGAATTAATTCGTGAACCAAGCGTGTTGTTTGTTGATGAACCAACATCAGGTTTATCCTCGCGAGATTCTGAAAATATTATGGACCTATTAAAAGAATTGGCCTTAAAGGGAAAATTAATTTTTGTAGTAATCCATCAGCCATCATCAGAAATTTATAAGATGTTTGATAAATTAATGATTCTTGATGTGGGCGGTTTTCCTATTTATTACGGTAATCCTGTTGAAGCGGTAAGTTATTTTAAAGGGTTGGTAAATCATGTTAATGCCGATGAATCTGAATGCTGGCATTGTGGTAATGTAAATCCGGAGCAAATATTTAATATCATTGAAAGTAAGGTTTTAGATGAGTATGGCAACTTAACTTTTAATAGAAAAGTTAGTCCACAGGAGTGGAATGTGCATTACAAAGAAAAAATTGAAAGTAACATTCACTCCGAAAAAAAGCATACCGAAATTCCGGGCAGTATTTTTAAAATCCCAAATATATTTAAGCAGTTTAAAGTTTTTATTACACGCGATGTAAAAAGCAAATTAACCAATACCCAGTATCTATTAATAAATTTTTTAGAGGCGCCTTTATTAGCTTTTATCCTTGCTTATTTGGTTAGATTTTTTAATGTTGATGTAGAGTCAGGAAAAGGTTATGTGTTTAACGAAAATGAAAACATACCTGCTTACATGTTTATGTCTGTAGTAGTTGCGTTGTTTATTGGATTAACCGTAAGCGCCGAAGAAATAATACGAGATAGAAAAATTCGTAAACGCGAATCTTTTTTAAATCTAAGCAAAGGAAGTTATTTGTGGAGCAAAATAATTATTATGTTTTTGTTATCGGCGGTGCAAACTTTTACGTTTGTTTTAGTTGGTAATTCTGTTTTAGGAATAAAAGGGATGTACTCAGACTATTGGATGGTATTGTTTACCGTTTCGTGTTTTGCTA
>CANFQR010000100.1 GCA_947449125.1 Bacteroidota bacterium
ATGTTCTAAAAGTTAAGTGTGTGGTTACAAATGATTTTTTAGAGTTCGAAAAATCACCTTGTTTTAAAATTAATTACGCTTTAAAATCAGTTAAAGAAGCTCTTCACATAATACCGCAGGAGTTTTTATTTGTTGAGGGGTTATCAGAAATTAGCCTGAAATCTATCTTAAAAAATAATATGATTTACTTTTTTGAAAATAAAAATTCAGAGGTAAAATCAAATTTTGACTATGATATATTCTCTGCTGTTTTTTATTTTATTTCGAGACACGAAGAATGGTTAAATCCTGAATTAGATAAGCATTCGAGATTTGAATTAAGTAGTAGTGTTTTATATAAAAATAATTTTCATAAAATTCCGGTGGTTGATAATTGGATTTTAGAATTGAAACACGCGCTAAAAAGTTTTTTTAAAGGAATTGTATTTCCAGAAAATAAATTTACTGCCATTAGTTCTATAGACGTGGATAACCTGTATGCCTATAAAAAAAAGGGATTTCTCAGAACTATAGGAGCTTTTTTAAAGGATTTGTTTAAACTCGACATTAAAAATCTAATTGCGAGGAAAAATGTAGTTCTTAATAAACAAAAAGATCCTTTTGATATTTACTCTGAAATATCAAATTTTTGTGAACAAAATAATATTCCTTTAATTTATTTTTTTCTCTACAAATCTGGAACAAAATATGACCGAACAATTCATCCAAAATCAAATGTTTTTTCGGAGGTAATAAATCAATTACAAAAAACTAACTCATTTATTGGGTTGCATCCATCTTATTTTTCATTTAATAATCTTGATTGTTTAAACAAAGAAATAGAAAGTTTTTCTGAGCTAATAGGTCAAAAAGTCCAATTTTCCAGACAACATTATTTAAGGTTTGATATTAAAATCACGCCAAAATTATTAATAGCTCAAAATATTAAGGTAGATTTTACCATGGGCTTTGCTACCGGTATTGGTTTTAGAGCAGGAACAAGTTTTCCGTTTTTCTATTACGATTTTAATTCCGAATCCGAAACAGAGTTGCTATTTCTGCCCTTTTGCGCTATGGATGGGGCGTATTTTGTTTATGATAACATTAAGCCTGAAGAAATGCTAGATTCAATGAATGAATTATCTGACCAAGTAAAAAAAGTAGGAGGGATTTTTGTAACTGTCTTTCACGAAAGAACTTTTTCAGAACATCTTTATCCGGGGTATGGACATATTTATAAAAAACTTTACCAAAAAAATTAACGAGGCTTAATACAAAATAATATATCTTTAAAACATGAGAATAATCGTCTTAAAAATTTTTATAATTGCTTCTTTTATAGTGTTTTTTTTCTCATGTAAAAATGAGTTAAATATTAATGCGCCATATAAAGAAGTTCCTTCCGTATACGCAGTTCTGAACCCTCAAGACGCAATTCAAATGATTAGGATAAATAAGGTGTTTTTAGGAGAAGGAAATGCCAATGAAATGGCACAAATTTCAGATTCCATAAATTACCAAGAAGGCGATTTAACAGTGACTTTAGAAAGATTTGTGAATGGAGTGCAAGTTGCAGCCACTCCTACAGGAAATAAGCAAGTAATAACTTTTCGTGATTCTATAATTAAAACAAATCCGGGAGCATTTAATACTACACAACGTGTTTATGTAACATCAGACAAATTGTATGTTAATGGTCAATATGTTTTAAAAGTAAAAAATAATAAAACATCTAATTTATTTACTGCCAAAGCTAACGCAATAGATAGCATTAAACCAAGCGGATTCACACCATTTACGCCACCTTATTATCCTGTAGCTGCAGGAGCTAACCCAAATGACCCTAACATTTATCCAGATTACAGTGTTCAAAATTTAACGTATTCTCCAAAATTTTTCCCCAACGAAGGTTCAATTTATACCATGACCTTAAGGTTTCATTTTTTTGATTCGCTGTTTACGGGTAACAAAGAATATAAATATGTAGATTATAATTTTGGAAATCTATATATTAAAGATGTAAGAACTTTTGGGTCGAATAAAATGTTGGCCTTTGATTTTAAAAGTACCGATCTTTTTAGTTCATTAGGTTATTCACTTTCTAAAATGGGGTTAAGTAATGATATCAGAGGAAGAAAAATGTATAAAATGCAAGCCATAGTTTACACATCAACCCAAGATTATATCGACTTTTTGCAATTTTCCGCACCTTCTTTAAGTATTGCTCAAGAAAAACCAATTTACTCAAATTTTGAAAATCGTGCGGCCATGGGAATTTTTACTTTTAGAACACGGCATTCTGTTTTCAAAGAAATGGCAAGTACGTTTATTTCACAATTTTCATTTAATCCTAAAACCTGCATGTATAAATTTTACACCTCTCAGCTTGTTCTTCAGGGATGTTAGTTTAACTGACTTTTTCACATTACCAATTAAAATTATGACATTTTTAAGCCTTTAATGTTGTGTTTTATGACATGTTGGCGTAAAAATAAATCCTATTTTCTTTGGCATATTTATTGAAAATAGGACAATAAATATCCTTAATAAAAATAAATTAAAACAAATAAAATGGGAAAAATTATCGGAATAGATTTAGGAACCACAAATAGCTGTGTTTCTGTAATGGAAGGAAATGAAGCCGTTGTTATACCTAATAACGAAGGTAAACGCACAACACCATCAGTTGTTGCTTTTGTTGATGGCGGAGAAAGAAAGGTAGGCGACCCAGCCAAACGTCAGGCAATTACCAACCCTAAAAAAACCGTTTATTCAATTAAGCGTTTTATGGGACATACTTTTGATGAGGTAAGCGGTGAAGCAGGAAGAGTACCTTATACTGTAGTTAAAGGAGATAACAATACTCCTCGTGTTGAAATTGATGATCGTAAATATACACCTCAAGAAGTGTCGGCAATAATTTTGCAAAAAATGAAAAAAACAGCCGAAGATTTTTTAGGAACTGAAGTTACTGAGGCTGTTATTACTGTACCGGCTTACTTTAACGATGCGCAGCGCCAGGCTACAAAAGAAGCAGGTGAAATCGCAGGGTTAAAAGTTAGACGAATTATTAATGAGCCTACCGCAGCAGCTTTAGCTTATGGTATGGATAAAAAAGGCAAAGACATTAAATTAGTAGTGTTTGATTGTGGCGGTGGTACTCATGACGTGTCAGTTTTAGAGTTAGGAGACGGTGTTTTTGAAGTAAAAAGTACTGATGGTGATACACATTTAGGTGGAGATGATTTTGACCAAGTAATTATTGATTGGTTAGCAGACGAATTTAAAAAAGACGAGGGTTTAGATTTAAGACAAGACCCTATGGCTTTGCAACGTTTAAAAGAAGCGGCAGAAAAAGCAAAGATTGAACTATCAAGTGCAACTTCTACAGAGGTTAATTTACCATATATTATGCCTGTAAATGGAATACCAAAACATTTGGTTAAAACCTTAACTCGTGCAAAATTTGAGCAATTAGCAGATAGCTTGATTCAACGTACAATTCAACCGTGTATTTCGGCTTTAAAAAATGCCGGATTATCAACTTCAGAAGTAGATGAAATTATCTTAGTAGGTGGTTCAACACGTATTCCTGCTGTTCAGGCAGCTGTAGAAAAATTCTTTGGCAAATCTCCCAATAAAGGTGTAAATCCCGATGAGGTAGTTGCTTTAGGTGCAGCTATTCAAGGAGGCGTTTTAACAGGAGAAGTAAAAGATGTTTTATTATTAGACGTTACCCCATTGTCATTAGGTATCGAAACTATGGGTGGCGTTTTTACAAAATTAATCGAATCAAATACTACTATCCCAACAAAAAAATCACAAGATTTTAGTACTGCAGCAGACAATCAACCATCTGTACAAATTGTTGTTTATCAGGGAGAGCGCCCAATGGCTAGAGATAACCGAAAATTAGGCGAATTTAATTTAGATGGAATTCCTCCAGCTCAGCGCGGTGTACCGCAAATTGAAGTAACTTTTGATGTGGACGCGAATGGTATCTTAAATGTAAGCGCTAAAGATAAGGCTACCGGAAAATCACATAACATTAGAATTGAGGCTAAGAGTGGATTGAGTCAGGAAGAAATTGATCGTATGAAGCGCGAAGCCGAAATGAATGCCGATTCTGATAAAAAAGCTAAAGAAGAGGTTGATAAATTAAATGAGGCAGATGCCATGATTTTTCAAACGGAAAAACAATTGAAAGAATTTGGAGATAAAATTCCGGCAGAGAAAAAATCGCCAATTGAGACTGCTTTAAACGATTTAAAAGCGGCTCATGCTTCTAAAGATGTTACAAAGATTGAAGCATCATTAGCAGCAATTAATACAGCATGGTCTGCCGCTAGCGAAGACATGTATAAAGCACAACAAGAAGCGGGCAGTGCCAATCCAAATCCATCGGCTGAAGGTTCGGCAAACGCAGGCCAGAATGGTAGCGAAAACGTAACAGATGTTGACTTCGAAGAAGTAAAATAAATTATACGTAATAACAAAGCAAACCCCCTTTAAACTAGTTTAAAGGGGGTTTTAATTTAATCGAAAGTTTTATTTTTCGGCGCTATATATTGAGGCAACTCCAAAACTTAAACTTTTAAAGTTAGTATGCTTGTAGTTTAGTTCGTTTAATATTGCAACAAAGTTTTGGTTGTTCGGAAAAGCTTTAACGCTTTCTGTTAAATAAGTATAAGCACGATTATCATTTGAGAAAATTTTGCCTATTAAGGGTGTGATATATGAAAAATAAAAATTGTAAACAGTTTTAATAAACCAATTAGTAGGGTAAGAAAATTCTAAAATAACTAATTGCCCTCCCGGTTTTAAAATACGGTGTAAATTGGCAAGGCCCTTTTCAAGATTTTGAAAATTCCGAACGCCAAAACCAACAACTATGGCATCAAATGTATTGTCACCAAAAGATAGCGTTTCAGCGTTTCCATTTTCAAGCGTAATAAGAGAATCTAATTTTAATTTTTTTAATTTCTCTCTACCAAAGCTCATCATGCCCTCACTTATATCAACACCAATAACTTTTGTTGGATTTAATTTAGAACATTCTATCGCAAAATCTCCTGTTCCAGTTGCAACATCTAAGATTACTTTTGGTTGTTTTGACTTTAAGATATTAACGCATTTTTTTCTCCATCCTTTGTGAATGCCTAGCGATAAAAGACTATTTAAAAAATCATAACGGTTTGCAATGTTATCAAACATTTGCGCAACTTGTTCTTTCTTAGATTCAGAATTTTGATAGGGAGTAATATTGTCGTGCTGCATGGCTTAATTTTAAATTCAAATTACAATTCAATAACAACTAAATAAACCATTATGTTTTAAGATCGAAAAATGATTTTTTATTTTACGAAATCCAGTTTTAAAGCTTCTTCAAGAAGTTGATCTTTGTTTATGGGCACAACTCCAATTTGTTCGCAAACCAATCCTCCTGATAAATTAGCTAACGATGCTGTAAAAATTTCATGACAATTTAAGGCTCTGCATAAAGCGGCAACACTAATAACTGTATCACCTGCACCGCTTACATCCGCAATTTTCCTGACATGTGCTGTAATATGTTCTTTAATTTTTCGATTATTAATAATAACACCTTTTTCTGCTAACGTAACTAAAACAGTTTCTGCGTTTTGTTTAACTCTAAAACTGCTCACAGCTCGTTGCAACTCGTTAATATTGTCACCGCTTACATCCATTTTAATGCCTTCTCGAAGTTCTTTCAAATTTGGTTTAAATAAACTTACACCTTTGTAGGAATTAAAATTTTTCTTTTTTGGATCTACACAGGTAGGAATGTTTTTACTTTTAGCCAGCTCAACAACTTTGTTTACAAGTCTATTGGTAATTAGGCCTTTATTATAATCTTCGAAAATAATAACGTCTATTTTATCCTGATTTATTATGTAGGATATTAGAGTCAGCAGTTGTTGTGTCTCAAAATTTTCTATTTCATTTTCTACCTCTTCATCAACTCTTAAT
>CANFQR010000101.1 GCA_947449125.1 Bacteroidota bacterium
ATAATAAAATCTTCCGCTTAATTCTGCCGCTAAATGTTGAGCGTCAGCAGCACTTCCGCCATTTCCACACCAAAGTACTTTACCATTATTTTTATAGCAGTTTACAATATCTTCAACAATATTATTTATTGCGTTTAAAATGGCAGTGTTTGATAATAACGATGTTTTTAATTTTACGGATTCTTCAATTTTAGATTTTATAAAATTTATCATGGCTTAAATTTATGTTTTTTTATGTCCAATTACATTAAAATGCAGTAATTTTTTAAATGTAGTTTTAAAGTATTAAGTTTACTTTTTAATAGTTATAAATATCATGAACATTGAAGTTTGCTATACTCCCAATTCATACTCGCTTTTTCATAAACCAGATTCGGTTGTTGTTGTAATAGATGTATTAAGGGCAACCTCTGCCATTACAACAGCTTTTTATAATGGCGTGTTAAAGATGATACCTGTTGCCACTGTTGAAGAAGCACTTGAATATAAAAATAATGGCTTTATGGTAGCCGCTGAAAGAAATGGCGAAATAGTGGAAGGGTTTGATTTAGGAAACAGCCCATTTGGTTATATGAATTCTAAAGTTAAAGGAAAGACTATTGCAATTACAACTACAAATGGTACGCAAGCTATTGAGGCTGCAAAAATTGCAGATAGAGTTATTATTGGCAGCTTCTTAAACCTTGATTCAGTTATTGATTATTTAAAAACAGAGGGGAAAGATGTTTTATTTCTGTGTGCCGGATGGAAAAATAAATTTAATTTAGAAGACACTTTGTATGCAGGTGCTGTTGCAGAAAAACTAATTTACAATTATGGTTTTAAAACAGTTTGTGATTCAACTTTAGCAGCTTTAGATTTATATAAATTAGCCAAACATGATTTAGTTAGTTATTTGGCTAACTCTTCGCACCGTAATAGATTGACAAAGTTAGATTTGGAAAGAGACATTAAATATTGTTTAACCCCTAATCAATGTCCTGTAGTTCCGGTATTGAGTGGCAAGTTTTTAGTGAAAGGTTAATACCTTATTTTTTCACCATTGTGTCAGGATTTTTTGACGCTTTTTTACTGCCTCCATACAACTCAAATTTTAAATAGCGGCATTCTAGAGAACCATTGTATATTTGAATTTTTCTTGACGGCCTTAACCCTATACTTTTAATGGCTTCCGGACTGCTTGTAATAATCCAGGCATTATAATTTTGAAAATCTTTTTTTAATTTATTACCAATTTCTTTATATAATTTTTCAATTTCTTGTACTTCGAGCCTTTCGCCATAAGGCGGATTTAAAATTACAACGCCGCCTTTTCTGCTTGGATTTAAATCAAAAAATGAGTGGTTTACGCAGGTAACCACATCGTCTACTTTTGCATTTTTTGTATTGGTTATTGCTTTTTTTACAGTTAATTCATCAATGTCGTTAGCAATAATATTTACGGGCTCATTTTTAATTTTACTGATACAGCTTTCGTAAATTGTTTCAAATAATTTCTCGTCGTAATTGTGCCATTTCATAAAGGTGAAATTAGGGCGGTAATATCCCGGAGGAATATTGTTAGCCCATAAAGCGGCTTCAATTGCAATGGTTCCTGCACCACACATACCGTCAATTAGTTCTATGTGTCTTTCCCATCCGCTTAATTTTACAAGACCTGCGGCTAGCACCTCTTTCATTGGCGCGTCATTTATATCAGATCTGTAACCTCGTTTATATAATGGGTCGCCACTGCTGTCTAAATTAATAGTAACTTCATTTTTAAAGACGTGGATATATAATTTAAATGCCGGAAAAATTAAATCTACATCCGGTCTTTTTCCTGTTCTTTCTCTGAATCTGTCAACAATTGCATCTTTTGCTTTTTGACTTACAAATAATGAGTGGGTAAATAAATCAGAATTTAAAACACTTTCTATCATTATACTGTCAGTAACAGAAATAAATCTTTCCCAGTCTATTTTTTTTATGTTGTCGTAAAATTCATTTTCGTTATTAGCGTTGAATTTGATAATTGGTATTACAATTTTTAAAGCGGTATGCGAGCATAAATTTATTTTATACAAAAAACCTATATCACCAACAACCGAAACGCCGCGTTTAAAAGGAGTAATTTCTTTTCCTCCCAAATGCAAAAGTTCTTTCGCGAGAATTTCTTCCAAGCCAAAAAACGTGGTGACTTTCATTTCAAAATCACCTTTATGCGAGTAATCGTATTTTAAATTCATGACAATAAAATTTCTTTGGTATTATCTTTTATTTTTTGAGCAATGTCATCAGTGGGTAAGTCATTTGCATCTGTCCCAAATGGGTCTTCAATCTCTTCGCTGATGAGTTCGAGTGATGCAAATGCATAAAACATAACCATTACAATTGGCACAGACCAGTATCCTGTTGTTAAACCGAAAGAAATGGGCATGGTAGTGATATAAACAAAAACTATTTTTTTAATGAAAATACTATAGGAATATGGAATTGGTGTGTTTCTGATTCGTTCACATGCTCCGCAAATATCAGTTAAAGCAGATAAATTTTCGTTGATGATGAGCAGGTCGTTTGGTGATTGTGGTTTGTTTTTAAAATGCTTATATATGTAAGAGGTTAATTGTTTTGAAATATAATTAGGTTTGTGTGCTGTATTTACAAAATGTTCTTTTTTAAATTCAGCTGTAAATTCAAGTTCGTTTTCGTTTGTGTTTCCGCGTAAATGTTCTTTTAATGTAAAAGCGTAATTACTGATTAAAGTTTGTATTTCTTTTCTGGTTTCAGTATCATTTTGAGCCAATAAGGCATGTAATTTCATGCTTAAATTTCTCGAATTATTTAGAAGTGAACCCCATAATTTTCTGCCTTCCCACCATCGGTCATACGCGGAGTTAATTCTGAAAACGAGCACCAATGAAATAATAAATCCGGATATTTGATGGAATATAGTTAAGTTACCCGGAATGTAATTTTTAAAATAATGTTGTTCAACATAACTGATTAATCCTGTAACTGCACCCAAAATTAATATTGACGGAAGCAAAATTCTGAAGGTGTCAGATTTATGAAAATGAAGAATTAGTTTAAACCAATCTTTAGGATTGTAGGTTACCATTTATTTTTTTGTAAGTGAAATTTGATATTTAAAATGATAAAATAACTTTACGAATAATGGCAACACATTCCATTAACTGTTCTTTATTAATAACTAAAGGGGGAGCAAAACGGATAATGTCGCCGTGTGTTGGTTTAGCGAGTAAACCTTCTTTTGCAAATTCTAAGCAAACATCCCAGGCTGTTTTACCATTTTTTTCTTTAATAACAATAGCATTAAATAAACCCTTGCCTCTAACAGTTATGATTATATCCGAATCTTGTTTTAGTTTATTCATTTCATCTCTGAAAATAATGCCAAGTTTTTCTGAATTTTCAGCAAGTGATTCGTCTTTTAATACTTTAAGTGCTTCCATTGCAACGGCACAGGCTAATGGGTTTCCACCATATGTACTTCCGTGTTCGCCTGGCTTAATAGTTAACATAATTTCGTTAGATGCAAGCACAGCGCTAACCGGAATTGTGCCACCACTTAAGGCTTTGCCTAAAACTAAAATATCTGGTTTAACGTTTTCATGATCGCAGGCCAACATTTTTCCGGTTCTTGCCAGTCCTGTTTGAACTTCGTCGGCAATGAATAAAACGTTATATTTAGTACATAAATCTCTTACACCTTTTAAGTAACCGTTATCAGGAACAACAACTCCGGCTTCTCCCTGAATGGGTTCTACCATAAAAGCAGCAGTGTTAGGGTCTTTAATGGCGTTTTCGAGAGCATTTAAGTCATTATAATCTACTAATTCGTAACCAGGCATATAAGGACCAAATCCTTTAAAGCTGCTCGGGTCATTGCTGGAAGATATGGCCGCTAAAGTTCTTCCCCAAAAATTACCATTGGCAAAAACTAATTTAGCGTTATTTTCACTTACGCCTTTTACGTCATAAGCCCATCGTCTGGCAAGTTTAACAGCTGTTTCACCTGCTTCAACCCCTGTGTTCATCGGTAATACTTTATCGTAACCGAAGTAGTGTGTAATATATTTTTCATATTCTCCTAAGAGAGAATTATAGAATGCTCTTGAAGTCAGGGTTAATTTTTGTGCCTGATTAGTAAGTGCATTTATAATTCGGGGGTGGCAATGCCCTTGATTTACTGCGCTATATGCTGCTAAAAAGTCAAAATATTTTTTTCCGTTTACATCCCATACATAAACACCTTCACCACGTTCTAATACAACTGGGAGTGGGTGATAATTATGAGCGCCAAAATTATTTTCAAGTTCAATTAATTCGTCGCTTTTGCTAACTATCTTAAGATCATTCATAATAATAAATTATACACAAATATAGCTTAAAATGACGAGATGTATTTTGAGAAATGTATTTGTAAGTTACCTGTATTTGTCTAAGAGATAAATTAAGGAGCCAATGGCGGCAGCTCCTAATTCTAATTCACGCTTATTAACTTTATCAAATGTGTCTTGTGCAGTATGATGAATGTCGAAATATCTTTGAGTGTCGGGTTCAAATCCAATGCATGGTACATTTAGTTTTTCAAGGGCCATTAAATCAGCGCCACCACCGCCTTTTTCAATGCGCTCTACAAAATAGGGAGCAAATAAGTTTTTCCATTTTGAAACTAAATTATATAAGCCATTAATGGTGTCTACACCAAATCCTCTAGGCGTGAAACCTCCGGCGTCTGTTTCTAAAGCAGCAAGATGAATTTCATTTTTTTCTTTAGCGTTTTTGGCATAGGCTTCACCTCCGGCTAAGCCGTTTTCCTCATTCATAAAAGCAACAGCTCTTATGCTGTGTTTTGGTTTAATTCCTAATAATTTATAAACCGATAAAATCTCAATACTTTGTACCACACCTGTTCCGTCATCGTGAGCGCCTTGTCCGTTATCCCAACTATCTAAATGACCGCCTGCTAAAATAAATTCGTTTGGTTTATCTGTCCCTGTAATTTGACCAATTACATTAAACGACGGAGCATTAGGTAAGGTTTGACAATGTGTTTCAATATATAGTTGTAAGTTGTTGTCTTTTTTTAAGAATTCGCTTAGTTGATTTGCTGCTAAAAAACTGATGGCTAGGGACGGTATTTTGATTTTGCTTATGCTTGTATCGTAATTCATGTTGCCGGTGTGAGGTTCATCATCCGCAACAGAAGTCATGCTTCTAACAATAGCGCCAACAGCACCATATTTTGCGGCATAACTTGCGCCTTTACTTCTGTATTTAACTGTTTCTCCATAGGCGGAACCGGTTTCAATATGCGTTTGATTAAAAAAGACATTGTAAAAAACTATTTTTCCTTTAATGTTTTTTTCGCCGAGTTTTTCTAAATCATCAAAACTAGATACTTCAATAACCGTTGCGTTTAATCCTTTAGGCCCTGTTGCTATGCAGTTCCCAAGTGCAACGCAGTTTAAATTTTTATTAATTTTTAAGGCATAAGAGTTTAATTTACAGACTTCTTTTTTTCCTCTAACCCAATGCGGAACCATACAAGGTTGTAAAATAACTGTATCGGCACCAGCTTCATACATGGCTTTTTTTGCCCAATAAACAGCTTTTTCAGCTTGAGGACTACCACTTAACCTACCTCCAATTTTTGAGGTTAAATAATTTAAATTGGCATAGCATTTACTTTTAGTTAAGTAATAATCGTAAATTTTTTTCAGTGAAATTGAATCTTGATTTTGGGATAATGAACTAAAACAAAATAAGATTGGAATAAGTTTAAGTGTTTTCATTTATTTAATTACGACTTGTTCAACTAATTTATAACCACAAAATTTATTAATGTTCTTAATCAGCTCATCTTTTCTAAAAGATAATTCATGTTTTAAGGCAGATGAATTTAAACCAATAAAAATGGTTTTTTCGTTAAAATTAATTTCGTTGGTGTTTTTTGAAATAAT
>CANFQR010000102.1 GCA_947449125.1 Bacteroidota bacterium
ATAACCATTAAAGAATTTGGCGAAGAAATATTAAAACTTACAGGAGCAAATCAAAAATTAATTTCTTTGCCACTTCCTAAAGACGATCCAAAACAACGTCGTCCTGATATTTCAAAAGCAAAATCTATTTTAGGATGGGAACCAAAAGTAAGCAGAGCTGAAGGATTAAAAATTACCTTTGACTATTTTAAATCATTAAGTAAAGATGAGCTTAACAAAACAGAACATCGTAATTTAGAAATATTCAATAAATAATAGTTATTCAAAATACAAATAATTTAAACTACCTGTTTTTTGTTAACCTATATTTTATAAATGCTCCTGCAATTGACAATAGGATTAATAAAATTCCTAAAATTATTTTCCCTCCTATTATTTGCAATACTCCTGCCAGTAGAATGAAAAAAGATCCTAAATAGCCAATCCAAGGTTTACTCATATTATTTAAATAAAAAAGCCTCCATAAGGAGGCTTTTTTTGTTTAGATTATTATTTCTTTTTATCGAAATCAACAACTATTGGTGTTGAAATACATAGTGATGAATAAGTACCAATTATACGACCTATTAATAAAGCAAATATAAATCCACGGATACTATCACCGCCAAAAATAAAGATTACTAATAGAACAAAGAACACTGTTAATGAAGTTAATATTGTTCTACTTAATGTACTGTTTAATGCAAAATTTATAAGCTTATTTCTTTCATCCCCAAACACATCTGACTTACCTTTTTCAGCCAACTTCTCACGAATACGGTCAAAAACAACAACTGTTTCAGTCATGGTATAACCCATTACAGTTAAGATAGCGGCAATAAAATCTTGACCAATTTCCAAATTCAATAATGAAGGGAATAAGCCATGGAAGATGGTATAACAAGATAACACAATTAATACATCATGAAATAAAGCAACAACAGAACCTAAACCATATTGCCATTTCCTGAAACGAACAACAATGTAAATAAACATCATTAAACAAGAAAACAAAATTGCACCATAAGCACCGTAAACGATATCAGTTGCTATAGTTGGTCCTACTTTTTGTTGAGAAAGAATATTTTCGTTTGTAGCACCAAATTGCTTTAAGCCACTAATTAATTTTTCTTCAACTTCTTTATCAGCGTTTGGATTATTATCACTTACTCGGTAAGTGGTTGTAATTTTAATTTTATTTGAACTTCCACCTATTGTTTTAACCTCAGGAGAACCTTCGAATAATGGCGCTAAAGATTTTTTCACCTCTTCAGTATTTACATCCTTATCAAACTGAACCTGATAGGTGCGACCACCCTTGAAATCAACGCCGAGATTTAATCCACCATTTTTAAAGTAAAAAACAATTCCCAAAACTATAATTACAGAAGAAATCGCATAGTATAATTTTCTTTTTCCAACAAAATCAAAAGAAATATTTTTAAATGCGTTTCGCGTAGCAGCAGTATCAAATGGAATTTCCATTTTACGCTCTAACATCCATTCAAAAATTACACGCGTAATTAAAATTGCCGAAAACAATGATGTGCATATACCGATAAATAAAGTAGTAGCAAAACCTTGTACTGGTCCTGAACCAAAAACATAAAGTATAACTGCTAAAATAGCTAAGGTAACATTCGAGTCAATAATAGAAGACATCGCATGTTTAAATCCTTCTTTTATAGCTTGTGCTGTAGTTTTACCAAGAGCTAATTCTTCACGAACACGTTCAAAAATTAAGATATTAGCATCAACAGCTAAACCTATTGTTAACACAATACCAGCTATACCAGGTAACGTTAAAACAGCACCTAATGAAGTAAGTATTCCCATTATAAAAAACATATTTGCAATCAAAGCAACGTTAGCTACTATACCTGATTTAGAATAATATGCCGCCATGAATAATAAGATTACCAATAAGGCAATACCAAAACTCATTAAACCTGAATCAATAGATTCTTGACCTAATGTAGGGCCTACAATACTTTCTTCAACAATATGAGCAGGAGCAGGAAGTTTACCAGCACTTAAAATAGCAGCTAATGCATCTGCCTCAGAGTCTGTAAAATTTCCAGTAATTTGAGACTGACCACCTGAAATCTCAGAATTTACACGAGGTGCTGAAAACACCATGTTATCCATAACTACAGCAATACATTTACCTTTGTTTGCACCTGTAATGGTTTTCCATTTTTTAGCAGCTTCAGAATTCATACTCATACTAATTAACGGAACTCCGCCCTGACGCTGATCGTAATCTTTTCTAGCATCCGTAATAATATCGCCACTTAATGCAGCCTTACCTTTACTGTCTGTTTGTTTAATGGCAAATAATTCAAAATAAGTTGCTACCACTTTACCTTCTTCATTTTTCTGTTCAACCTCTTTTGAACTCCACATAAATTTTAGTTTAGATGGAAATATATTTTTTGTTTTTGCGATTTTCAAATATTGATTTACCAAAGCCGTATCTGATTTAGAATAAGAACGACCAACAACAGGGCCTTCCCCATAACTTTTTGGCTGACCTTTTTCATCCATTACTATATTAGGCTTTAATGGCGAATACATTGAATATAAAGGATAGCGTTTAATGAAATTCTTTAATGCTGTATCTTGAGGGTTTACCGAAGCAGTTGCTGCAGATTTCTTAAGTGAATCATCTTTTTTTATAGAGTCGGCTTTTACAACACTAGTTGATGTTGCAAGTGCAGTAGAATCAGTTGTTGATTTAGTAGTATCAGCAACTGCAGAAATAGTTTCGGGACTTAATGTGCTTCTTACTAAATAATTTACTTTATCAAACAATTGAGCAATTTCTCCATTTTCATAGGTTTCCCAAAATTCCAAATTAGCTGTTCCTTGCAATAATTCTCTAACGCGAGCTTTATCTTTTACACCAGGCAACTCAACTAAAATACGGCCACTAGCTTCTAATTTTTGAATATTTGGCTGCGTTACACCAAAACGATCAATACGGCTTCTAAATGTTTTTTCGGCGTTGCTAATTGCTTCGTTAACACGCTCTCTTACAAATTTAATTACATCCTCATTTGAAGAGTTATATGGTAATTTACTTTTGTTTTCAATGGTTTGAAATAATGGTGCCAAGCGACCTGATGGTGCAACTTTTTTATAAGTTTTTTCAAATAAAGTGATAAAATCATCATTATTATTTACACCAAGATTTTTTTGTGTTTCTGCCAAAGCAGTATTAAACGAAAGATCAGCACTATTGTTACTTAAATTTTTAATGATGTCAATAACCGAAACCTCTAAGGTAACGTTCATACCCCCACGTAAATCTAAACCTAGATTAATTGCATTCTTTTTACATTCTTCGTAAGAATATTCAGCAATTAGTATATCATAAACCGTTTGCTTTTTCATTGAATCTAAATAACGATCAGCAAGATAACTCTTCAAAGAATCAATATAACTAAGTTCCTTCGAGGTATTACCTTTGGCAAATTCTTTTGCGGCTAATTTCGTTTTAGCAGATTCAGCAATATTTTCAGCATATGCTTTTGCATCGCTCTCTACACCATTTGTAACCCATGTAAATGACAAATAAAATATACATGATAAGCCTAATAATATGGCAAATAATTTAACCGCGCCTTTGTTTTGCATAATCTAAAATTCTACTATATTTTTTTTAATTTAAGGGTGCAAATATATCATTTTACCCTTTATTTGCCAATTTTTGCTTAAATTTTTGTTTTTCATTTATTTATTACTTTTTCATCTTCAAAAATTAGATGACCTTCTCTATTTCTGACCACAAATTATTCCTTTTAATTTGAGGAAAAAATGAATGGGTTTTAAATAAATTTTAAATCGGACATTTTTCGCTTTATTAGTAAATTAATAGTCAAAATTTTACTTTACATAATTATTCAAAAAATTAGTGGAGCTAACACTTAAATTTTACTACCTTTATTGGCTTAAAATTTTAAATAGATGTTCGATTTTCTAAAAAAGCTTTTTGGAACCAAAAGCGAAAAAGATGTTAAAGCCCTTGAGTCAAGAGTAGATGAAATAAATAATATTTACACTTCCTTAAATTCAATTTCAAATGACGAATTAAGAGCAAAATCAAACGCTCTTAAACAAAAAATAAAAACAGCCATTAAATCGCAAAACGATGAAATTACTGCTATCAAATCCGAAGTAGATTCTAATCCCGACATCGACGTAAACAAAAAGGAAGAATTATACAAACAAATTGACGAAATAGAAAAAGATATTACCAAACAAATTGAAACAGTTTTAAGCGATTTATTACCCGAAGCATTTGCAATATTAAAAGAAACTGCGCGTCGTTTTAAGGAAAATTCGATCATTGAAGTTACTGCAAACGATTTTGACAAAGAGCTGTCAAAAAACCACAAAAACGTTATAATAAATAATGGAAAAGCCTCATACCAAAATAAGTGGTTAGCCGCAGGAAACGAAATCACATGGGACATGGTTCATTATAACGTCCAGTTAATTGGTGGTATGGTTTTACATCAAGGAAAAATTTCCGAAATGGCAACCGGCGAAGGCAAAACTCTGGTATCTACTTTACCAATATTTTTAAATGCATTATCAGGTAAAGGTGTTCATGTAGTAACCGTAAATAATTATCTTGCAAAACGAGACAGTGAATGGAATGCTCCACTTTTTCAATTTCACGGATTAAGCGTTGACTGCATTGATAAACACGAACCAAATACCGATGAGCGCAGAAAAGCCTATAATGCCGATATTACTTACGGCACCAACAACGAATTTGGTTTTGATTATCTGCGTGACAACATGGCACGAAGCGTTGATGAGTTAGTTCAACGCAAACATAATTTCGCAATTGTGGATGAGGTTGACTCCGTTTTAATTGATGATGCGCGTACTCCTCTAATTATTAGTGGTCCTACTCCTCAAGGGGACAAACACGAATTTCTTGACTATAAACCAAGAATAGAAAAATTAGTTAACGTACAAAAACAATACTTAAATACTTGCATTACCGAAGCAAAAAAACTTTTTGCCGAAGGAAAGGAAAAAGAAGCAGGAATACCATTATTAAGAGCCTACAGAGGTTTACCTAAAAACACAGCCTTAATAAAATTCCTAAGCGAAAATGGCGTAAAAGCTCTATTGCAAAAAACCGAAAATTATTACATGCAAGACCAAAATAAAGAAATGCATAAAATAGATGTAGAGCTTTATTTTACAATCGATGAAAAAAATAACCATGTAGAGTTAACCGAAAAAGGAATTGATTTTATTACAGGTAATACCGAAGATCCTAAATTTTTCGTTATTCCAAATGTTGGCGACGAAGTAGCAGATATCGAAAAATCAATTTCTGATCAAAAAGAAAAGTTATTGGCAAAAGAAGCTGTAATGCGCGAGTTCAGCATAAAAAGTGAACGTATTCATACAGTAAATCAATTATTAAAAGCTTATACGGTTTTTGAAAAAGACACCGAATATGTAATTGATAACGGTCAAGTAAAAATTGTTGATGAACAAACCGGTCGTATTATGGAAGGTCGTCGTTATAGCGATGGTTTGCACCAAGCTATAGAAGCGAAAGAAAATGTAAAAATCGAAGCTGCCACACAAACATACGCTACTATTACTTTGCAGAATTATTTCCGCATGTATAATAAATTAGCAGGAATGACAGGGACCGCCACTACTGAGGCACAAGAATTCTGGGACATATATAAATTAGATGTTGTCGAAATTCCTACCAATAGAGCTATTACACGTATAGATGAGCAGGATTATGTCTATAAAACAAAACGCGAGAAATACAATGCCGTAATTGATGAGGTAGTAAAGCTAGTTGCTGCAGGAAGACCTGTTCTTATTGGCACAACAACAGTTGAGATTTCGGAGTTATTGAGCCGTATGTTAAAATTAAGAGGCATTAAAC
>CANFQR010000103.1 GCA_947449125.1 Bacteroidota bacterium
GAGAGTTACCTATAAAAAAAGGCTAGAGTTTGTCTAGCCTTTTTTGAATGAAATTTATTTTATTTAAAATTATTTTGTGATCATTATTTTCTTGGTAACAACTCCATTTTCTCCCGAAAATTTGATCAAATATTGTCCGGCATAAACTGTTTTTGTATCTAAATACGCCATAGTGCTTCCTTGAAGTACAGAAGTTTTTTGGATCATTTTACCTTGCATATCAAACATTTCTACTAACACGTTTTCTTTATTTAAAATATTTAATTGTACAACAATAAAATCACTAGCAGGGTTAGGGTAAACTACAACGGATAGATCGTTAATACCATTTTTTGATAAACCTGTAGAGACAGGAGTATAGGTTGTTACTGATTCGGTGATGGATGTAACCTTAGCAGCTACTTTAGTTCCATAAAATGTTGGCCCAACAACATAAGGATATGCCGAATTCCAATTTGATTGTACTGTTGCAAAATAACAATAAGTACCTGCAGGATATTCAGGGGTTACACAAAATCTACCATTGTGGCTATCTAAATAATCAGGTGTTAATGTTGTGGTTGGATTGTATTGATAATCTTCTCTAAAATAGCCTAAAGGATAAGTAGCGCTTACAGTAGGACCAGGCGTTACAGCAACGGTACTGCCTGCATAAGTTGCCCTTGTGGTAATGTTCCTTAAACTGTAGCTTGATTTCATTCTAGAAATACCACCTGTGCCATCAACATTTTTATAACCATAGCCACCATAAATTGGGAAACCATCATATGCAAAGCCGATCAATGGTGAATGTTGGGTACTATCTAAAGCGTAAAGACCATCTGCATTATAAATAACACAAACCGTTGAAATAACCGTTAGATCTAATTTAAAGGCACTTGGGTTTTGGTGATGATGATAATTACCCATAGCAGGATGTCCTTTTGAACAATCAAAACCTAAACGCTCACCAACAATTGCATCCCTATTCCAAACATTATCTCCAACACCGCCTAGTGGTCCGCCTTTTAAAGAGTTTGAAGAGTTTTGCCAAGAAACACCGTCTCTGTAATCAAAAAGCGCAACACCGTTTATAAATACGCCAATATTTCCACCGGTAGTACTAACAGGTGCGCCGGTATTTTGAACCGGAACTAAAGGAAATTTAAATATTGCATTTTGGTTTGTTGCCAACGAAGTATTACCATCTAAAAACGGACCGGTAATATAAGAAGGAATACCCTTTGTTGATGCATACACCCAGTTTGTTGAATATTGCACAGATTGTACATTGGCAAGATTGGCATCAACAATTGGTGTTGGATTTCCACTTACATAATGCTTCCCAGTTAAAGTGGTGTTTTGTAACCACGAAGTTATAGCGGGATTTGTTTGAGAAAAACCAAGGCTGCTTAATCCCATAAAAACGCCTATTAAATTTATTTTTTTCATATTTCTCATTTTAGTTATAACTGTTTAGATGTCATTATTATTTTATTCTTGCGGAGTAGTTGAAAATATTTTTTTTGGGTACGAAAATTTAGGGTTAAATATAAATTCCTTATCAGTTAAAGTTAATAAAAAGGCAATTAGATCCACTTTTTCATTGGAAGTTAAAACAATAGGATTTAGCAATTGTTTAGATAAGCTAGGCCCTTGCTGAACCTTTTCGGTATAATGTTTGAGCACATCAGATAATCTTTTAAATCTGCCATCGTGCATATAAGGATAGGAGAATTCAATATTTCTAAGGGTAGGCACTTTAAATTTTATAGAATCTTTTGAATTTTTTGTTACTTTCATTCTGCCTACATCTTTTAGATCTTTGTCAAGAGGCAAGCCGTTATTTTCAAATTCTAAATTTGTGAACAATGGCTCTTTATGACAAGACGAACAATTTTTCTTAAACAAACTATAACCATTTTTTTCCTGTAACGTAAATGTAGTTTGTTTTCGCATAACACTATCATATTTAGAATTTGCAGAAACCAGGGTGAGCATAAATTGCGAAATAGCTTTTAAAGTATTCTCACCTGTTATTAAACTGTCGCCAAATGCGTTCTTAAACAAATTCGGATAAATTTTTGTTTTTTGTAATTTAATTATAACATTCTCTATTTTTTCATCCATTTCGTCTGGGTGGCTTATCGGCGCAAGTGCTTGAACATCCAAATGGTTTACTGCGCCATCCCACATAAAAACCTTATGCCAGGCTAGATTCATAAGTGCAGGAGAATTACGGGTACCTATCCGGTCATCAATACCATGGCTCAGATCGTGATCAACATGTGTAAATGCAGTGTATTGAGAATGGCAGCTAGCACACGAAATAGTATTGTTACGCGAAAGCATTGGTTCATAAAACAAAGCTCTGCCTAACTCAATTTTTTGAGCAGATAAAGGGTTTTTTAAAAAATCGTAGTTCGCTTTAGGCCATTTAAGTGGCTCCTTAAACACAATAGTATTATGTATTTGAAAAGCTACTAAACAAAAGCCACAAAAAATTAAAACGATCAATTTTTTTTTCATGGTTGTGGTATTGAAAATATTTGACCTACTTTTTTAGACAATAATACGGCTTCAAAACCGGGAGACATTATTTTGTTTTGTTTTGAAAGATTAATTTCATGCGTCATTTTTTCCAGGTCTAATGTTATATTAATTTTTTCGAAATCAATTACATTTAGGCTGATCGTTTGTAAAGCAGAATACGGAGAGGCATATCCACCCAAGTGGAAATGAAATTCATGATTGCGTGTATTACACTTTTTGCTTTTACCTTCTAATTTAAAATTTATGTACCCACTTTGCCATGCCCAATACATTCCCTTGGTTGGATCTAGGTCTCCACCCATGGCTCCTGAAACATTTAATATACTATCGATACCTAAATTAAATTTAATTTTAGTGAACTTGATTTTTGAACCGGTTTTAAGAGACAAGCTCAACGATCGGCTTTGTGAAACATCAACTAAATGATAACTGTTTTTTTCTTGGTAAATAACCTTGTCGTTATCTAAGAGTTCAATAGTAGAAATGTAAAATTTAAGGGATTCAAATTGGATGCTATCGCCACTTTTTTTTGAATAAATAGAATCATTTAAGATCAAAAAAGAATTTTCGAATTTTGGAATAAAATTAATTGCAATAACAGCCTCGCTTTGAGAATAAGCAACCGGGATGCTTAAAAAAGAAACGATCAAGATTGTTAAAAATTTATATTTCATTTTATTGCCAATAAATAGCAGATCAATTTGGCGGCCCGTTTCGCGGCCCGTTTTTTGGACCAAAAAGATGCGTTAGGTCAAGAACAAAATCATTAAAGTTCTCTATTTGACCGTCTTTGCAAATAGATTTAATTTTTTGAAAATGCTCAAAATTCAAGTGTTCAAAATTAATATGACAATCGGCTATTTTTTGTATAATTGAATCTGCCTTATTTTTGTTTATGCTGTTGTTTTTTAGTTCGTCATATAAAAGTTCGTGTAACTCATTAAGCGTTTTTTTTATCTCTCTTGATTTTACTTGATGGATTTTAATTATTCCTTCATATTGTTTTTGTTGGCTTGAATCAAAATGTAAGAAATCAATAATTAGTTGTTTTGGGCCTTCGTTTTGATGTGACTGGTTACCCCTTGGGTCATGATGGTGTTCGCGCTTATTATTGAATATAAAAATAAGTGTAATTAGGTTAATTACTAATAAACCTAAAACAGCAATGGTTAATAATTTAGTTCTGTTCATGATTTAGTTATAATCAATAGTGTTTGTTAAGTAAAGTTCTGAGCTTAGTGACTGAATTTCTGTTTTAGTAGATGAACTTTTAGATTTTAGGTTAAAGCGCACGGCATAAATATTTAAAATTAGGATAATAACAATTGATAAAGACGTTGCCCAAACTAATTTACCGGAAACAAATTCATTTTCATTAAAGTTTAGTTTATTAATAATCTTTGAATAGAGATATGGATTTACATCAACAGCCTTTAAATGATTAAGACTGTTTTCTGTTTCGTTTATCCAGTTTTGCTTAGCATTCATGTTATTAGTTTGATGTTTATTGGTTTAAAAACTTGCGTTTATTTTTCATTTTTTTCGTAGTAATCGCCTAAAAACTTTTGTAAATTTTGCTTGGCTCTAAAAAGTAGCGATTCTACTGACGAAATGGAAACTTTCATAATTTCTGAAATTTCGGCATAGCTTAATTCTTCTAATTTGCATAAAATATAGGCAGTTTTCTGATTTTCGGGTAATTTGTCAATAGCTTTAAATAGTATTGCTGACCGTTCTTTATTTTCGAGTTGTATGCCGGGATGATAAAAGTGGATGTTGCTTACATTAATATCTCCTTTTTCGTTACTTAAGATTGATTGAAAAAATGCAAATCGTTTTTTACGTTTTTTCATTCTGATAAATTCTAACGATTTTGTAGTAGCAATTTTATAAATCCAGGTAGAGATTTTTGATTCACCTTTAAATTGATGAATAGATTTAAAAACTGTGATAAAAACTTCTTGGGTTACATCTTCAGCATCTTCAATGTTTTGCAAGTACTTTAAACAGAGGTTAAACACCATGCGGGCATATTGATTGTATAGGTTTTTAAAATCGATATTTTCCTGCATCAAGTTGTTTTAACTTGTACAAGTATATAAATTTTAAATTAAAAAATAGCGTTAATATATAAAACCGCTTTTTTTTTAGCTATGTAGAATTTGAAGAGAAATAAAAAAACATTAGTTATAAATTATTTAATCTATCCCTTTCTTGTCGTTAATTTCAGGGTTTTTAGGGAGATGTTTATTAATTACTTTTATTACATCAGCTGAAATCTTAGTGTATTCATTTTGTAAATCAGTAATCGCTTCTAACTGTGTTTGGTTTGGCGCAGATTCCATGTAACAAAAGTTACTGTACAACTCTGAAACTTTTTCTCTTAAACGTTTTTCGTCGGCAAAAATGGAAGTTTTGGTGATACCCATCAATTCTCCCTTCTGTTTTTCTAGGTCGGAATAAAAAGCAATAGCATGCTTGCGTTTGGCATATGCTACTGAATCGGACTTTAAAAGACTCTGGTAATAATTAATGGTATCAATGCTTCTGTTTATCGTGTTGTATAGCTTTTGAATAACCATGGCTTTTTCGTAAACCAATAAACGTTGTTCTAAATTTAGATCTTTATTTGCGGTATCGTGCACGCAGTTAAATGTAGAAGTATACACTTTATCATTAACAATTAATTTTAAGGTATAAGGGCCTGGTAAAACCATTGGAGCGGTGAAGCCTGCGCCATCCATTTTTTTTGCGCCTTCGGCAACGCGCGGAGGTGTGCTGCGTAAATTCCAACTAACCTTATTAATACCACGACGAATAGTGCCCGGTAAACTTTGCATCAGTTCATTTTTGTCGTTGTAAATTTCAAGGGTTACTTTTCCTGAATTTAAACGTTGTTTAAAGAAATAATCAAAACTCGGGTGATCGGCCGGATTGTCCGCCCACCAGCCACCAGAAATTTCAGGCCCGCCCCAGCCTAATTTACCATTGTTTAAAATGATGTCGGGTGTTTTAAATACATACACATCTTTTTCCCAAATGTCTTTGTTTAAATTTCGTATGGTTCTAATATCATCCAAAATAAAAACACCTCTGCCGTGCGACGCCACAATTAAATCATGAGTTTTTGGATGTATTTGTATATCGCGAGCCAATACATATTCAGGGATATTGTTTTTCATCCTAAACCAATTAATTCCACCATCGAGTGTTGCAAATAAACCCATTTCCGTTCCGAGGAATAATAAATCTTTATTTACCAAGTCTTCTTTTATTTTATGCGCAAAGCCGGTAAAAAGTTTGTGGTTTAAACGCGTAAATGTTTTTCCCATATCGCTAGACTTTGCTAAATAGGTTTGATGATCGCCATACATA
>CANFQR010000104.1 GCA_947449125.1 Bacteroidota bacterium
TATCTTCAGGGCCTCGTTGCGGAATTGGCGAATTAATAATTCCTGATAACGAACCAGGAAGTTCAATTATGCCTGGCAAAGTAAATCCAACACAACCAGAAGCTATGACAATGGTTTGCGCACAAGTAATAGGAAATGATGTGGCTGTATCTGTTGGAGGCATGAACGGACATTTTGAATTAAATGTATTTAAGCCTTTAATTGCGGCTAACGTATTGCAAAGTGCCAGACTTATTGGAGATGCCTGTGTTAGCTTTAACGACAACTGTGCAGTAGGCATTGAACCAAATTTACCGGTAATTAAGCAACATTTAGAAAATTCATTAATGCTAGTTACTGCTTTAAATACACATATTGGCTACGAAAAAGCTGCTAAAATTGCTAAAACTGCTCACAAAGGAAATAAAACATTACGCGAAGCAGCCATCGAATTAGGTTACCTAACTAACGAACAATTTGATCAATGGGTAAAACCGGAAGAAATGGTTGGAAGTTTAAAATAAATGTAAACAAACTAAAGTAGAAAAGTCCTCTCAGTTGAGAGGACTTTTTTTATGACTTCATTATGTAAGGGCATTTATATATTTTATCAAATCTGGAAATTCATTAATCAATTTATCTCTATCAGCCAATTCAAAATCGGCAAAATCAAAACCAGGGGCAACTGTACAACTTACCAAAGCGTAACCTTTACTATTTTTTACTCTAGAAGCAAACCACGTATGAGCAGGTATTACAGCTTGTAGTACTTCTCCATCTTCAAAATTATTCCCTAATACTGTTTTTATTAAATTACCATTTTGGATTGAAAGAATTTCGAGCGGATTACCCTGATGAAAGAACCATAACTCATCTGAAGCAATTCTGTGAAAACGCGATTTATCCTCATTTTCTAAGAGATAAAATATAGCGGTACTAACATTTCTTGATTTGCCGTTATCTAAATTGATTTTTTGCTCGGCGCGATACATTTCCTTATAATAACCTCCTTCAGGATGAGGCAATAACTTTAAGTTTTTTATTATTTGTTCAGACATCATAAATTTTATTTTTTAATTTAATATAACATTTACTGCAAACCCGGCTAAATAACCCAAAGCGGCGAGCCACGACATATATTTTAAATACCAACTAAAACTAATTTTTTCTATACCCATTGCCACAACGCCAGCAGCTGAACCAATGATTAACATACTACCACCCGTTCCACTGCAATAAGCTAATAAATGCCAAAATGAACTATCTGCATTAAACTCTTTTAATGGATACATGCCTTGATAAGCAGCCACCAAAGGGACATTATCAATTACGGCACTTACAAATCCGGTAAAAGCTAAAATTAAATTTTGTGAACTAAATGTTTTATTCAAAACCACTGCAAAACCTGATAATACGCCACTGGTTTGCAAAGCAGATATACTCAATAATATTCCTAAAAAAAACAAAATACTTGGCGTATCAATATTTCTCAATGCAAAAGCAACCGAATAATTTTTTTTATCTACCTCGTTACGCTTACCATTTTTAATTTCGGTAATACACCATAACAAGCCGAGTCCAAATAATACACCCATAAAAGGTGGTAAATGAAAAATGACTTTAAAAACCGGAACAGCAATTAATATTAACAAACCAATACATAAAATAAATGTTGAATTTCTTTCTTTTCCTAAAAATGTTTCAAGCTTAATAAATGAATTAACATTAATAAGTTTTTGTTTTTTAATTAATAGATTAATGATAAGTAAAGGCAATAATAAATTAATAACGCTTGGTAAAAATAAAGCAGATATTATTTTAGGAGTACTCACCTGTCCACCAATCCATAACATGGTTGTTGTTACATCTCCAATAGGACTAAAAGCTCCGCCGGCATTAGCGGCAATAACTACTAATCCTGCAAAATACAGCCTTAATTTTCCTTCAAGAAGCAATTTCCGTAATAGCGATATAATTAAAATTGTGGTTGTTAAATTATCGAGAACAGCCGATAAAATAAACGTAACTAATGCCACAAGCCAAATCAAATTAAATGGTTTTACTTTAACCAACTGTTTTGTAATAATATCAAAACCGTTATGCGCATCTATTAGTTCTACAATGGTCATAGCACCCATTAAAAAAAACAATATACCGGCAATGTCAGAAACGTGATGCATTAACAACTCATTCTGAATTTCAACATTAGTTGAATAAAGCATAACAAATATCCAGCTTAAAACACCTGAAAATAAGGCTATTGCAGCTTTATTGATGTTTATTTTATGCTCAAAAGCAATAAGTGAATAAGAAATCACAAATACAATTATTAATAAAACACTAAGCATAAATTTGTTTTTTTAACTCTTTAATGTAGCTATTTAATTTTAATAAACGTGATCCATACCAACTGAACATTTCGCCATCAACACTAATTATTTTAGAATCAGGTAAAATTTGTTTTATTTCATTTACATGCTTTGTTTTAAACGGAAAAGGCTCACTTGACAAAAAACAAAATTCGGGATTAAATTTTTGTAATTCCGAAATAGTTAATTGAGGGTAACGTTCATGGTCCGATAAAACATTACTTAATCCAATATGATTAATCACAACATCAATAAATGTGTTTTTAGCCGCAAACATATAAGGTTTACCCCAAATAAAATAGGCTACCCATTGTTTTTCAAAAATATGTTTAATCTCTTCAACCGATTTAATTATATCATTAACAATTTTAATTGTTTCAATTTCTTTACCAAATAAAGCGCCCAAATCCAACATCATACTGTATGCGTCCTCCAAAGAGACTATATCACTTATCCAAACATTAAATTCTTTTTGCAATAATTCAATATCTGCTTTTTCATTTTCTTCCTTATTGGCAATAATTAAATCAGGATTTAAACTTCTTATTTTTTCAATATCTAGATTTTTTGTTCCACCTACTCTTTCAACACTTTTATACATCTTATCCGGATGTATACAAAATTTAGTAATGCCAATTATTTTTTGCTGCAAACCAATATCCCATAAAAACTCAGATTGCGAAGGCACAACAGAAACAATGCGCTTGGGCTCTTGAGAAAATTGCAAAACATTTCCTAATTGATCTTTAACTAACATGATTAATAACAAAAATACATTAATAATTAAAATTGTTGATAGCAAAAATAGCCTAAGTGTTGGTATATTTGCAGCGCATTGACAAAAGCATTAAAAGGACATATTGCATTATTTTCGGCACAAGTTATTTACGCGCTAAATTATTCTATTGCTAAAAATTTAATGCCGAATTTCATAGGACCACTAGCGTTAGTTTTTTTAAGAATAACCGGAGCTTGCTTTCTTTTTTGGGTTCTCTCTTTTTTTGTAAAATCAGAACGCGTAGAAAAAAAAGATTTATTAAGAATGCTTCTATTAGCCATTTTTGGAATAGTGGTTAATCAAGTATTTTTTATTTATGGACTAAGCCTAACCCATCCCATTAACTCAGCAATTATTATGGTATCCAATCCCATAATGGTTTTTATTTTTACGTTAATATTATTTAAAGAACGTATCACATTTTTAAAATTTAGTGGGCTTTCAATTGCTGTAGCAGGTGCATTAACATTGTTACTATTTAAAGGCAATTTTGATTTTGGAAGTGAAACAATTGCGGGAGATTTAATGACTTTAATTAATTCAGCATCTTGGGCAATATTTATTGTTGCGGTAAAACCAATTATGAAAAAATACAATACCATAACGGTAATGAAATGGTTATTTTTATTTGGAAGTATTTACATGTTGCCCATTGGCTTAGAAGATACACTTCTAACTAACTGGCATAATTTTACCTATAATGCAATTTTCTCAATTGTATTTGTAGTTGTAGCAACCACATTTTTAGCATATTTATTAAACCTATATGGGCTAAAAGAACTAAGCTCAAGTACAGTAAGCATGTATATTTACTTACAACCATTTTTAGCAAGTATTTTTGCCATTTTTATGGGCGACGATAGATTAACACTTATAAAAATATTTTCGGGAATTTTAATAATTTTCGGACTTTATTTGGTAAACTTTAAACCCAAAAAAACAACTTATGATTAAATCAATGACGGGCTTTGGTAAAGCCACATTAGAATTACAAGATAAAACCATTACGGTTGAAATACGTTCATTAAATAGCAAAAGCGCAGACATTAGCTTAAGACTTTCATCGGGTTTAAGAAATTATGAATTAGAACTTAGAAATGAACTCTCAAAACAACTTGAGCGCGGTAAAATTGATTTGAGCATTTACATCGAGTCAAAAAAAACCGAAACGCCTGTTGAGATAAATATTGAACTTGCAAAAGCCTACTACCAACAACTAGTTAAATTAGCAAACGAACTTAATGAACCAGCTAATGGTGTTGGTTTGCTGACTCAAGTTTTAAAGTTTCCGGATGTTTTAAAAAGTGAACGGAAAGAAACTGACGATTTAGAATGGAAACAAATTAAACAATGTGTTAACGAAGCCGTTTTGCAATTAAATAATTTCAGAGAACTAGAAGGTTTTTCCTTAAAAACAGATTTTGAAACACGTTTATCTAAAATTGAAACCTGTCTTGAAGAAATTAAAACGCTTGATTTTATTCGAATAAACTCAATTAAAGATAGAATAAGAAATAACATGACAGACGTTATTGGCAAAGGAAAAATTGATGAAAACAGATTTGAACAAGAGTTAATTTATTACGTTGAAAAACTAGATATTAACGAAGAGAAGGTACGTTTAAAAACTCATCTTGATTATTTTATTGACACTTGTAATGAACCTTCACCGGGAAGAAAACTAAATTTCATTAGTCAAGAAATAGGACGAGAAATTAATACCATAGGCTCTAAAGCCAACGATGCTCAAATTCAAAAATTAGTTGTTTTAATGAAAGATGAATTAGAAAAAATTAAAGAACAAGCCAATAACGTTTTGTAGGCTAAATACTTCTGATTTTAAATTCCTATTTTTTCGTCCACAATTTTTAATACAGAAGTTTCTAAGGCTATGGTTTTTTGTTCTATAGCTTTACCTTTTTCTATTATATCGTTTACAAAATTTTTGTCGCTGTAACCACTCGCATTAATTCTAACATTCATAAAAGCTCCCACAACAGCTGTTCTTGCGCACAAAGCCCCCACGCCGGCATCGCTAACCGAATTAGGATTTCCAATTTCAGCCATTGCTTTTATTATTTCTAAACTTTCAAAACTTAATTGCATTACTTTAAATGGCACTTCAATAGCAAATTTTGTAGCATCTTGTATAGCATCTGTTCTTTTTTTCTTTTCTTCATCTGTAGTTTTTGGCAAAGAAAACGCGGTCATAATTTTATTAAAAGCCGCAGTATCGGCATCTACCAAACGTAACAATTCGTTTTTAATTTTTTGTCCTTTTTCTGCCCAATTGCTAAACTCGTCCCACTTATCATCCCAGCCCTTTTTATGAGAACTTAAATTAGCTACCATAGTTGCTAACGAAATTCCTAAACTACCAACATAGGCAGAAATAGAACCTCCTCCTGGTGCCGGACTCTCGCTTGCGGTTTCATCTGCAAAAGCAGCTAAATTCATACTAATTAATTTAGAATCGGCTTTATCTTTTAATAAATATTCAATTATTCTCTCCTCCGGTTTAAACGGACCTAATTCGTCTAAACCCATAGATTTAACTGCAATCTTAATTAATTCGCTTTCACTTACTCCGGTTGATCTGTTTTGTTTTTTCAAAAAATAAGTTCCTGCATCCAACAACGATTTTAATGGAATTAATCCAACTAACTCAGATCCGGTAACCCTTATGCCACGCTCGGTAGCTTTTTTACACACTTCATCAAATGCAATATGAACAGGAGTAATATTTATGTTAGTTAAATTCATTGAAATTTGA
>CANFQR010000105.1 GCA_947449125.1 Bacteroidota bacterium
ATTAACACCTCCAACAACAACTTCGTTAGGATTGGTAGGAGAAGCAGCTACAGCTAGGTCATACCAACCTTGTCCCGTACCTGTTGAATTTCCGGCGCAGGCATTACCAATAATGTTTGGTGTTGTTGAAGCAGTTGTAAAACTAACACCGGCATTGGTAGAACTATAAAAACCTAAAAATTGACTATCTGAACTTCTGCTGGCTAAAACATAAACGTAAGATGGGTTAGTAGGCGTAACAGCAATAGCCATACGGTTGCTTCCCGAAGTTGGAATTCCTGTATTAACTATAGAAAAAGTTGTGCCGCTGTTTGTAGATCTATAAAAAGCTGTTCCACAAGCATAAACAATAGTGGGGTTAGTAGGGTGGAACTTTAAATCCCAACAATTAATGGAACTTACCGCTGAAAACGATGTGCCGCCATTCATACTTCTGTAAATGCCAGTATTTGTTGCTGCAAAAACAATTTGAGAATTTGTAGGATCTAAAACAACCTTATGAATAACTCTGCCTAAGGATAACGAAAAGGTTAAACCTGTGGGTGCCCAAGTAATTCCGCCGTCTACAGATTTATATAATCCATCCGACGGGACAGGAAATGCAGATAAAATGTCATCGCCTCCTCCGCAAGCTAAATACATAATGTTGGTGTTTGTTGGATCTATTGCCATATCAGATACAGCAGTTACCGGAAGATTATCTGTATTTGTTATCCATGAAGTTCCACCGTTTGTTGTTTCCCACAAACCGCCTCCGGCTGCACCTGCATAAATTACAGCTGGATTTGTAGGGTGAAGCGTAAGAAAATTATCTCGTCCGGCTTTTCTCGGTAAACCACTCACTAATCCGGTAGGCGCGCCTATTGGACCAACAGCCACCCAGGTGTTAGACATAACCGAATTATTATTTGTTGTTTTATTACCGTCTGTATTCGAACTGTTTTGTAATAAAAAATCAGAATAGTTTTTTGATAACTGACTTAAAACTGAGATGTTTCCTGAGGGGTAAACTCTTGGTTCTACAAAGTATTCCCATCTCTTAAAGGCCTTATAGCCTGTACTTTTTATACTAATATCTTTATCTTTAAAATAATCATAAAACTCTTTTTGAATTTCGTATAGGTTAGCGTCTGGCTTTCTAGCCTTTTCAATCCAATCTTGCGAAAAATAGTTTTTTGAAATTAAAAATAACCCAATTAGTAATAATGTTTTTTTCATATGTTTATTATTTATTCATTTAATCGTTTGAAGTTTGTTGGTTTTTTTAAGAATCAACATCATCAAAGTTGTTACATTAATGCAGTTATATACAATAACTAAGCTAAATATTATAGTTAAAAAAACAAAGAATAATTTCGCGTTAAAATTTAATTAAATTTGGTCATGAAACTTTCAAATTTTTTTGCCATAATTAGTGTGTTTGTTGCCACATTTGCCATGGCTCAAACCCGACAAATAAATCTCCAAATTACCTGTATGCAACCTTATTGTGGCGGTGCCAGGCCAAGCGCAGAGATGCTTGCCGAGGCTCAAAAACCCAAGCCATTTGCTAACAAAACTATTATAATTGTTTCGGCAAAAGGTAAAGCAGATTCGGTAAAAACTAATACTAATGGTGAGCTTGTTTTAAAGTTAAAAAAAGGGAATTATAAAATTTATGAATCGTGGCGTTATTATAAAAAAGCCGCAGGCGGCCTAAAAATTGCTGATTTCGACAAGGAGTGTTTAAAGAACGAATGGAAGAAAGAAATAAAAGAGATAGTTGTTTCTAAAAAAGAATTTAAGGTTATTGATAAAAACGTAATTGTTGAAGACTGCCCTTGGAATTTACCTTGTATTTTAGAATCTGCTAAACCGCCTGCAAGCGATTAAAAGTATTTTGGCGAGCCATTAAATAAATAATATTTATTGGAGGAAGTGTTTAGCAGACAAGTATTTATCCAGGTATAAAAATTAGGCGAAGCGTCTTTTAACACGTTTGAGTCTTATCTAAAATCAAAACATGGATTGTTGTAATTGTTTGCCGGCGCAATAAATTTAACTATACCCAGCCGTTTTTGCCTGTCGTTTTACACTTTATACTAACGGTTTGACAGTAGTCGCATACCCGGAGAGTTGCGCTTACACGCTGTTAGTGGTTGTTAATTTTCAAAGTAATCTAAATCAATTTTTTTTATGTGATAGGTTTCTATGGTTGTTGTGCCTACATTATACTCAATCATCAGGTTTGTTAAAGTTACCCCATCAATAAGTATTACTTTCGGATCGATGGATTTGACGTAATCTATTGCGGTTTTAGCAAATGAACTCGTAGTTATGAATACTCCCTTTTTTGCCCTTTGTCCATGTAATGCACCAACAAATTTTTGAATCTCTGGCCGTCCAATAGTCGTTTCTTCTTTCCACAGTTTCGCTTGAAGATATATTAAATCCAGACCCAACTTATCTTCGTTTATTATACCGTCTATTCCTTCGTCATTATTTCTCCTTATTGATTTGCCAGCCATATTTCTCGAACCACCGTAACCCATTTTGACCATTAAATCAATTACTAAGTCCTCGAAGAATTGCCATGAATTGGATTTAATCTTATCAAGAAGCTCCATCGCTAATTCATTTTTGATATATGTATAATTCTCTTCTAGTTTTTCAAATGGGGTTTTAATTTCATTATTTGAAAAATCAGTTTCATTAGAGTGGTTTGAATTATCTGAATCAGGTATAGATGAACCTTGACTGAATTCTCTAAATTCAGGGAATACCTTTAAATCTTTTACTGTAAAGTCACTAGTAAATTTGCTCAAAAATTCGATACCCCTTTCTGTTATCCGCAGATGAGAACGTCTAGTGCTTTCAATAATTTTTGCCTTATTAAAATAACTTTTAGTCCAGTAAATTCTGTTATCAAATTTGGTTTGCACTCCACTCGGAACTCGTTCTGATTTATCCTGATCAGTTAAGGAAAAATGATTTGTAAGTAACTCTCTTATTTCATCAAGGCTATGTTCCTTATTATCAGAAATGTATTTTAATACTGGGTAGAAGAATTTTTGAAAATCTGGTACTGGCATATTGTTTAATTTTTAATAACCACTAACTAGCGTATAACCGATACAATTTTTTGTTTGGTTAATTAAATAGTTAATCAAGCTTTTAAATAAGTTAAAATCTTTTCAACGCTGGCTTTGGCATCGCCGTATAACATTTCGGAGTTTGGCTTATAAAACAATGGGTTATCTTCTCCGGAGTAACCGGCACTCATAGAGCGTTTCATAATAATTACTTTTTCGGCTTTCCATGCTTCAATAACCGGCATGCCATAAATAGAGCTTGCAGGGTCGTCTTGCGCACTTGGGTTAACCACATCGTTTGCACCAATTACCATCACCACATCGGTATCGGGCATATCGTCGTTAATTTCATCCATTTCTAAAACAATATCATAAGGCACATTGGCTTCAGCCAGCAATACATTCATGTGGCCCGGCAAACGCCCCGCCACCGGGTGAATAGCAAAACGCACATTTTTTCCAGCCTTGCGCAAGGTTTGTACTAGGTCGTAAATAGGGTATTGCGCCTTAGCAACAGCCATACCATAACCCGGAACAATTACTACAGATTTAGCTTCTTTTAATAAGGTAGCTACCTCTTCGTGATTTAATGAGGTTACTTCGCCTTCAATGGCTTTTTTCTCTAAGCCTTTAGCGGCACCGCCACCGCTTGCAAAAATTACCGAGAAGAATGAACGGTTCATGGCATGACACATGTGCATTGAAAGAATAGCACCAGAGCTGCCAACAAGCGCACCTGTTACAATTAACAAATCGTTACCTAACATAAAGCCTGCAGCTGAGGCTGCCCAGCCTGAATAAGAGTTAAGCATAGAAACCACTACCGGCATATCTCCTCCTCCAATAGCCATCACCAATACCACGCCAATAAAAGAGGCAATTGCCGTCATAATTCCTAAATAAAGCATACCGCTTGTTCCTTCGGCCTTGCAAAAGAGCACACCTAAAACAACACAGGCAACTAACAACGTTAAATTCATTAATTGAAGCCCGCTGAAAGACCAAGGCTTAGATGGGACTTTACCATCTAGTTTTCCCCAAGCAATAATAGAGCCTGTAAATGTAATTGCACCTATAAAGATGCCTATAAATACCTCTACCAAATGAATAGTGTGTTCTGCTCCTGATAAATTTTGGGTACTTGGATCGAGGTATGAACCAAAACCTACTAACACGGCAGCTAAACCAACAAAACTATGCAGAATAGCTACAAGCTGCGGCATGGCTGTCATTTCTACTTTACGAGCAACCATAATACCAATTACAGAAGCAATGGCAATTGCTGCAATAATGTATATATGGCCTTCAACACCGCGACCCATAACGGTTGCGAGTATTGCTACAATCATACCTACAATGCCATAAAGTACACCACGTTTTGCAGATTCCTGAGAAGACAATCCGCTTAAACTTAAAATAAACAGAATACTTGCAAATAAGTAGGCTGCTGTTTGTATTTCTTTTGCTATTTCAATCATGACTAAAATCTTATTTTTTAAACATTTTCAACATACGATGAGTAACCACAAATCCTCCAACAATATTAATGCTGGCAACTAAAATGGCAATAGAAGCCAAAATCGTCATCATGTTAGAGAAATCGTTTTTAGTTTGTAATAATCCACCAACTATAATAATTCCACTAATAGCGTTGGTAACGGCCATTAGTGGCGTATGTAATGCGTGCGAAACATTTGTAATTACCTGCCAACCAACAAACACCGCTAAAACAAACACCGTAAAATGCTGAATAAAAGCAGGAGGGGCAAAAGCCCCAACTAATAACAATAAACCACCAACCACTGCTAGGCTAATTAGTGTTGATACAGCCGTTTTTTTAGCTTTTTCTTCTTCTGAGAGTTTTATTTCTTCGGCAGTAGGCGCGGCCACTTTTTTAGCACTTCCGCCTGCTGTAGGGCTTACCTGTAAAGGTGCCGGAGGCCAGTTTATGTTTCCGTTGTAAGTTACCATGGCTCTTGACACCACGGCATCTTCCATATCAATTTTAAATTTTTCGGCTTTACCCATATCATCTAATAAATGACATAAGTTATTGCCGTATAATTGAGAAGCTTGGTTTGGCAATTGATTTAATTTGCCAACCATGGTTACGCCATTATCAGTTGTGTAAACTTCACCGTTTTTTGTAAGTGCACAGTTACCTCCTGTTGACGCTGCTAAATCTATAATCACTGAACCTGGCTTCATAGCAGCAACGTGATAATCCATCCATAATTTAGGCGCTGGCCGACCAGGAATTTGTGCCGTCGTAATCACAATATCAACTTCTTTGGCTTGCTCTAAAAATAATTTCATTTCTGCCTCAATAAACTCCTTACTCATTTCTTTTGAGTAACCAGAGGATGTCGCTCCGTCCTCTTCTATTTCAACCGTTAAGAAAGTAGCACCCATAGATTCTATTTGCTCGGCAACCTCCTTACGAGTATCAAATGCTCTAACAATAGCGCCTAAAGAATTAGCTGCTCCTATAGCCGCTAAACCAGCCACACCAGCACCAATTACCAATACTTTTGCTGGTTCTACTTTACCGGCTGCTGTAATTTGGCCGTTTAAGAATCTTCCAAAATGGAATGAACCTTCAATAACAGCACGGTATCCAGCAATATTAGCCATCGAAGAAAGCACATCCATTTTTTGCGCTCTCGAAATACGAGGGATGGCATCCATTGCAATGGCGTTTACTTTTTTGTCAGCCAATTTTTGTAACAGTTCCTGGTTTTGTGCAGGCCACAAATAACTTAGTAAAACCAGGTTCTCACGCATCATGCTAACTTCTTCGGCTGCTG
>CANFQR010000106.1 GCA_947449125.1 Bacteroidota bacterium
AGAAGTAAAAACATACTGGCTACCAAACGGGGTTGATTTAAATTATTATGACCCTAAAAAAATTGAAAATAATAACTGGCGTAAAAAAAATAATTTTTCTGACAATGATATTATTTTTTTATATGCAGGTATTATTGGAATAGCGCAAGGACTTGAAGTGATTTTAGAAGCAGCAAAAAACGTTTTAAATAAACCTTCTGTGAAATTTGTATTTATTGGAAGTGGACCCGAAAAAGAAAAGTTAATCACGATTAAAAATGATCAAAATTTAGTTAATACATTTTTTTTAGAACCTGTATCAAAGCTTGACATGCCAGCCATTCTTAAAACTATTAATGCGGCAATAATTCCATTAAAAAAATTAAATTTATTTTTAGGTGCCATTCCATCCAAAATATTTGAAAATCTGTCCATGGAAGTCCCTATTTTATTAGGTGTAGATGGCGAGGCAAAAAAATTATTTATTGAAAAAGGAAATGCAGGTTATTATTTTGAACCCGAAAATTCGGAACAATTAACCAATGTAATTTTCAAATTAATTGATGATAAAGAAAAGGCAAAAGAACTGGGAAGAAATGGTAGGTCCTTTGTAAATCTGCATTTTAACCGTGAAATAATTGCTAAACACTTTCATGAAAAACTTTTAGAATTAGATAAAAAAGGTAACAAATGAAATTAAATATCAAACAACAGTTATTTTATTTTTTTCCGGTATTACTATGCTTTTGTTTACCCTTTGGGTCATTAGTTTTATCTGCCATTGTTGTTGCTTGGAGTTTATTTTCATTAGTAAATATTAATAAATCCGAAGTAATTAAAGGTATTAAGAACATTAACTTCTGGGCCCTTTTAGTATTTTTTACGTATACAGCGGCAAGTGCTCTGTTTTCAAAAAATAAACAAGAAGCAAGTTTTAATGTTGAAGTAAAAATGAGTTTTTTATTGTTTCCATTTTTCTTTTTTTGTTTTAGTTGGCCAATTCAATTAATTAAACGCTGTTTGGTATCTTTTGTCTCCGGATGCTTTTTTGCTGGCATACTGCTTTTAATAAGGTCTACCTACTATGCATTAAATGGCCATCCTGAATATTTTTTTTACACACAATATTCCAATTTTATTCATGCATCTTACTTTGCCATGTATTTAATTTTAGCCATTGCAATTATTTTTTTATTCTATCCTAAGTGGTTTCAATCTCAAAAAAGTGTGGTCTATGCGTCTTATTTTTTTATAGTGATTTTAACGGTGTCAATATTTTTATGCTCATCAAAGCTTGGAATAATTAGTTTTTTCATCTGCGTTCCATTGTTGTTTATTTATAAATTGAGGGCAATATTAAACCTAAAAAAAATAAGTTATTTAATGTTAGGATTATTTATTTTAATCATCATTACATTTAAATTATTTCCTGAAACATTCAACAGATTATCTTCTCTTAAAGTAGTTTCATCAACATCATCAATTGATAAAACATCCTCTGAAAGCACATCTGTCAGAATTTTAATTTGGGAACAATGCATACAGTTAATCAAAGAAAATTTCTGGTTTGGAACCACGGTGGGTGATGCAAATGACAGACTATACCAATCCTACAAAGAAAATGGTTTAACCGGAGCATTATCTCATCATTTAAATGCGCATAACCAATATTTTCAAACTTTTATTGGTCTTGGATTTTTTGGATTTATCATTCTACTCTTTCTTACATTTGGCTATCTAATAAAGAATATATTCAACAAACATTTTTTATTTATTTTATTTTCAATATTAATAATTCTGAATTTTTTAGTTGAAAGTATGTTGCAAACCTCAGCAGGTGTTTTATTTTTTTGTTTCTTTTTTTGCCTATTTAATAAGGCCAGCACCAAAGATCTATTAAATGAGAATTAAAGTTCTGCAAATATTTTTTTTAATTTGTTCGTACTTAACTGCCCAAAAAAGTTTTTATAACTGGCCCATTGATTCGCATTATATAATCACTGGCAACTATGGCGAATTACGCCCCAATCATTTTCATGCTGGTATTGACTTTTCCACCAATAATAAACTCGATTTGCCTGTATACGCTATTAATGATGGTTATGTTTCAAGAATAAAAGTTAGTTCTGCTGGATATGGCAAATGCATTTATTTAACCCATGCCGATGGTAAAGTAAGTTTATATGCTCACTTAAATTCTTATTGCAAAACAATTTCAGAAATTGTAAAAAAGGAACAATACAATAAACAAAATTTTGAAGTTGAATTGTTTCCAAATGCAAATACTATTTTAGTAAAAAAAGGAGAAATAATTGGTTTATCTGGTAATTCAGGTGGTTCAACAGGCCCACATTTGCATTTTGAACTAAGAGATTTAAAAACTGAAACGCCGTTAAATCCATACTTTTATTTTGGCATAACTGATACCGTTTTACCTACAATACAACATATTGGTTTATATAATTTAGCCGACACTACCTCCCCTAGTTTCATAAAATTGTTACCCGTAAAAAAAAATAAAAAAGATAGTCTTGAATTAGCTAATGATACCATTGTTATTAATACATCAATTATAGGTATTGGATTTTCTGCCTCAGACCAATTAGTAAATAAGGGTAATACCAATAATATATTTAACGCTCAACTATTTTTAGACAACCAATTAATTTATGCTCATTCTATGAGAGAAATAAAATTTTCTGATGCTGTATTTGTTAATGAGTTTTGGGATCAAATTGAAATAAACAACAAGAACAAAATTAAATTACAAAAGTGTTTTATCCCAACTTTATTTCCTGAAGGAATTTATGATTATTACATCAATAAAGGCAGAATACAATTAAACGACACAAACTACCATACACTAAAACTAATTGTATCTGATGAAAACGGCAAAACCAATTTCTTAAAATTTGTAATTAAAACACGAGGATTTTCTAAATTCTCGAAGCCAAATACTACAGCTGAAAATTATATTAACTGCACTAAAGATTTTAGATTATTAAAAAATGGCATAAATCTGTTTGTACCTGCAAAAACTCTTTACTACAGTAAATTGGTAAAAATTGAAAATAATATTGAATCAACCAATCAATTAAAAATTCTTCCCGAAAACATAAATTTAAATTCCTATTACAGTATTGGTTTTAAAAATTCAATTACTCGTAATAAAAACAATTCAAAATTAATTTTAAAAACGGGTAGTAATAACTACTTACCTCAAATTAAAAATGATTCGGTGTGTTTTTTTCCGAAAAAATTTGGAACATTTGAACTTGTTTATGATACAATTAAACCTACAATCAAAACAAGTTTGAAACCAAAACAACTGAAGAGAATAAAAAATCATAAAAGTTTTAGTTTTAAAATTTCAGATAATTTAAGCGGTATTTTAAACTACGACTTGTTTGTTAATGATAAATGGGTAGTTGCCGAATATGATGCGAAAGTTAATTTATTGACTTACTATTTTGACTCGGAAACTCCATCCGGAAATTTAAAATTCAAATTAGAAGTTGAAGATAAGTTTTCAAATAAATCGACCTTTTACTATATTCTTAAAAGACATTAAATTATTTTTAATATCATAAAAAAAGGCGAAAGAAATTCTTTCGCCTTTTTTTCTAACTAATTATTTTTAATTAGGTTTTTGTTTTTGCAAATTTATCCGCCATTTTAATTGCTTCGTATAAATTAACTATTCCAGCATTTTTACCAAGCTTTTCAAATTTTACCAATTCATCTTTAGTTCCCGGCTTAATTACCTTTTTTCCTTTATAGGTTTTAACACTACTTTTCACTAAAATCTTTTTAATTTGCTGTGGTGTTAATGAAGGATAGTATGATTTGAGCACTGCAGCAACACCAGCTGTAACAGGCGCAGCCATACTTGTACCGCTAGCGTCTTTATAGCCACCACCTGGCACTGTTGAATAAATATCAACTCCGGGAGCAAAAACATCTACAGTCTTTTTACCATAGTTTGAAAAAACGGCAACAATTTTATCATTAGCATGCCAGTCTAGGGCTCCAACATCTACAAAATTACTTGCCTCACCTTTTGTTTCAAATTTTTTACAAGGATAATGTGTTACTTTATCAATATCTAAATTATCATTTCCTGCAGCGTGAATTAATAAGACACCTTTACTTTCGGCATATTTAACGGCATCATCAACTACTTTTTTATTCCAACTATATTTTTTACCAAAACTCATATTAAGTATAGACGCTCCGTTATCTACAGCGTAAATAATTGCATTTGCAACATCCTTATCTCTTTCATCGCCTGAAGGAACACAGCGTAAAGCCATAATTTTTACGTCTGCAGCAATACCATCCATTCCAATACCATTATTTCTTGATGCCGCAATTATTCCTGCCACATGGGTTCCGTGAAAACTATTTGGTCCTTTACAATCCGCATTTCCATAATTTTTTTCGTAAGAATTATTATAATCATCTCCAATAATAGTTCTTGGATCATAATCTAAATTAACACCACACTCAACATAAGTTTTATATTGATCATAACCTTCTTTCATTAACAAAATAGCCTCATCTAAATTTTTTGCGCGACCGTTTTTCATAATGTTATTAGCAATCATTTTCATTTGCTTGTCATTTTTTTCGGTTGGCTCAAATTTTTTCAATGCTTCAAAATCAATTACCTCAAGATTTAAATTTGATTTAGCATTTTTATTTAAAGCTATAAATCCATCATAAAAAAATTTAGTTTGGTTATATGCCCCTTCAAATTCTTCTTTAGTTTTATCGAAATCAGATTTAATTTGCTGGTACAATTTAAATTCGGCTAAATCTTGTTTGCTTTTAAAATCAGCTTCTGTTTTCCCTTGAAATTTAGGATTCATTTTACGCAATAATCTGGTCATTTCAAGATTATCACCGTCTACATTTTTTCCGTCTTTACCCCCAATAAAATTCCAACCATGTATATCATCAATATATCCATTATTATCATCATCAATACCGTTCCCTGCAATTTCTTTTGGATTTGTCCACATTACACCTTTTAAATCTTCGTGCTCGTAATCTACTCCGCTGTCAATTACTCCAACAACTACCGTGGTTGACTTTTTGTCTTTTAATAATTCAGTGTATGCTTTTTCAGTACTTACGCCATTAAACTTATCATTTAAAGGATCGAGGTTAAACCAATTTTGAGGTCTTTTTTCTTGAGCATTAAAAATTAAAGCCGAAAAAAGTGCTACTGATAAAAAAATTTGTTTCATGTTGTGTGTTTAATGTTTTAACAAATATATTATTTTGATAATCATTTATTCTTACCGTTTAACAATTATTTATAAGATTAATAGTCTAAACTGTGAAGTTATAGTGTATTATTAATCAATAAAAAGCCCCTTCTTTATGAAAGAAGGGGCTTAAAAAAAATTAATTTTTTAATTATTTTTTTTCTGTTGCTTTAGTTTCAGATTCTGCTTTCTTTTTGCAGCAAGATTTTGCTTCAGCACCTTCTTTTTTCTCTCCGGCGCAAGCTTTTCCTTCACCTTTTTTGCAACATTCTTTTTTCTTTTTGTCTTTGTCATCACCATATGTATTGGCAACAACTGTGCTTCCTAACAAACCTGTGAAAGCAGCCATTAAAATTAATTTTTTCATGTTTTTTTATTTTAACTAGTTAATACCATAAAAATAATATAATTCCTTTATGAAAAGTGTTAAAAAAACAAATTTTTATAGCTAAAAACTGATTTAAATTATTTCAAGTCTACAATATCCAAAACCACCAACAAGGCAAAAACAATGGCTCCAATAAAGGTGAGGTGTAGTAATAAATCAACAAAGAAATTAATTGTAATGGTTTTATTATCATGCCAATAAACAGCAAT
>CANFQR010000107.1 GCA_947449125.1 Bacteroidota bacterium
CTAGGTCATTTTCTGCATCCTCTTTTTTTGTTAGTGCGTTATCTACTTCTGTTTTTTTGTCGTTTTCGTTTGGAATATTTTGGGCGATAATTAATAAGCTGTCGGCTTCCTTAATTTTTTTTGTTGCTTCAATTTTCCGATATTCTCCAATTTTTTTAGCAGCTAAACTTTCTTGATTTAGTTTGTCTGCTTCTTTTTTTAATTCTAAAGCATCGTTTTTTGCAATATTTATTAATGTATCGTTATTAAGTTTTGGATTAATTTTAGTGCCATTTTTAATAGTTGATATTGTATCTTTTTCTGGTGTAATAATTTTTTTTGTTTCATTAATAGTTTTAGTAATTAGAGCTGTATCTTTATTAAGTTCTTTTATTGATTTGGTGGTGTCTTTTATCGCAGTATTTAGTTTGTTTTTACCTTCGTTTATATTAAGTTTTGATTTTTCCTCAATTAATTTGAGATATTGCAGGTAACTGTCTTCGGTTGGTGTTTCGTTAAAATAATTAATAATTTCTAAAATGCCATTAACATACGAAATAGTTTGTCTTAATGGTTTAGTATTTAAAGCAAGAGGAAGTCCTACATTTTCTGTTTGTGTGTTTAAACCCGGTGTCTCAACAGTGTAAAGTAATTTAGCACCATTTGGCAAGTCCATTAAGTATTCACCTTTATCATTTGCTTGGAATACTCCAACTAATTCGCCATTATCTAAATTTTTAACTGTTATTTTACTATTTAAACTTTGCTCAGGTTTTTCTTTTAAAATGGTTCCCTTTAATGCTAAAACATCAATAACTTTTCGTTCCGTGTTAATTTTTAACACATCAATTTTTCCAGGAGGACTTTGTCTGCCTGTACTGAAATAAGCAATTTTTTCTAAAGAGTCTGTAACATATAAATAGTCATCATCCGGTGAATTAATTGGGAATTCTAAATTTACAGGTTGCGTCCATGAGTTAGTTTCTTCAATAAAATTTGATTTAAAAATATCGTATCCGCCCATTCCATTATGTCCTTTACTGGCAAAGTATAATGTTTTACCATTTGGATGTAAAAAAGGAAAATCTTCGTCATAATCAGTATTAATACCATTTAATTTTACAGGAATTCCAAACTCGCCATTTGCAGATTTTACAGCAAAATAAATGTCCTTATTACTTGTATTTTCTCCATAGCTACTAAAGAAAACTCTTTCTGAATTTGAAGGGAGGTAAACAATAGATTTTTCTTTTTTCTTTTTATCCGCGGCGGTTCTAAATAACTCTGGTTTAATTAATAGTTTACCACCTATGTTTTTTAAATCGTAACTTCTAAAGTAGTCAGCCTCATTTAATTGTTTTTTGCTTTTTATTTCAAGGTCAGATATGCTGCTCAATAATTTTTTTCCGTTTTTGCAAGAAATAATTTCTCTATCGACTTGCAGTTTTTTTTGATTAGAGGATGAACCTAATAATTTGTATTCTTCATAGTATTTAATTGCTTCATCAAAACGATAAATTATATGGTAAGCCTTGCCTAAATAAAATTTAACCTCAGGAGGACATTCACTTGCTTTACTATTTGCAAATGTTAAATAAGGCAGGCATTTATTTTTATCGGGTTCACTAAAGATCATACAGACGCCCAGTTTGAAATTATATTCAGGGTCTTTAGGATAATTTGCCACTAATTGGGAAAATAATTTATAAGCCTTTGAGAATTCTTCAGCTTCAAACATTGCATTTGCCTCTTTTTTTACATCTTCTATGGGTTTATTTTGACATAAAACTGGGTAAGGCAGTAAGAAAAATAAAAAAACAACCAAGTTTTTAAAAGTGCTAGCATTACTTGAAATAATATTAAATATGGTATAGTACCTTGGTTTCATAAGTATATTATGATGTAAATTTAACAATTTATTGTTGATATCATATTTTTGAATAACCATTAATTTTTTTTACCATGCAATCGCTTAAAATATTTTTTTACGATTTATTAAGGTTTGTTTTATTTTTACCGTTTATTCAATAGATTTGAATTAAACAATAAAACAAAAAACATGAAAAAAATTACTTTAGCAATTATGGGTGCGTTAATAACGCTCACATCTTATGGGCAGGTTAATACAATTGTTACTGTCCCAAATCCAAACACGGGACCTGGTACTTCAGGTTTAAGAGCACCTAACGGAACTGTTGCTCACACAATTATGCAGGGTCAGTATTTTATTTCTGCGTCTGATTTATCCGCTATTTCTCCAACAATTACTTCTTTTGGTTTTGCTTTAACAAGTGGTGTAAATACCGCTGCAAATGGAACTTTAACAGTTTATTTACAACACACAGGCGCAACATCTTATACATCTGGGACAACATGGAATACTGCAGGAATGACAACTATTTATAACGGTAATTATAATATTCCTGTAGGTTCAGCAGCTGCTAATGTTGACTTAACTTTACCAACAGCTTTTAATTATACAGGTGGAGCTTTAAATATTGCATATGAGTATACCGCTTCAGTTACTTCTGCAAGTGTTGCAGTTTACACAGCTTATACAGCTTCTCCAACAATATTGGGGGCAACAGGAGCATCGTCAAATATAGCAATCGCTCCAGTATTAGGACAAACAAGTTTTAGACCAGTTTTTAGATTTGGGACACCAAATACCTATACAAATGAAGTGATTGTTTTAGGTGTTAACGCTCCCGGGAAATATCCAACAACATTTGCCACTCCTGAAATAATAACCGCAGATATTAAAAATGGAAGTAATGTTGCCTTAACAAATATTGGTGTAGGTTTAAGTGTTACGGGTGTTAATACATTTACAAATGTTCAATTTATTCCTACATTAGCACCTGGCGCTATTACTACAATTACCTTTGCGCCAATAACTACTACCGTTTTTGGATTAAATACTATTTCAGTAAGTGTTCTTCCTGATCAAAATAACGTAAATAATAACGTAACGCTAACTCAAAGCATTACCTGTGATTATTTAGCATTTAATCCCCCAACAGGTACCTATACAGCAGGAGTAGGTTTTGGTGCTGGTTCAGGAATGATTTTAAGTAAATTTACTTCTCCTGTAGCGTCAACTTGTATAGCTGTAAATATTGGAATTTCTAACGATGTTAACTCAGTTGGTAAGGCTGTTTATGGTGTTTTGTTAAATTCAGCAGGTGCAATTGTTGCTCAAACCAATACTTTAACAATTGCGTTAGCTAACCAAGGTACTAAACCTACATTTATTTTTGCTACTCCTGCCTCTTTGACGGCTGGATCAAATTACTATCTTGGTTTAGCCCAAACAGCTGTTGCCGGAAGTACTTATTATCCTTTAGGAGCTCAAACAGCTCCTGCTACGCCAAATAACTATTATACTGCTGCAATTACTGGTGGGGCAACTACTTTATTGACTTCTAATCTAGGTTATTTTGCTATAGAAGCTGCATTTACCAGTACTTGTGGAAGTGTAAGTATTTCTGAATTAAGTCATTCAAGTTTAAAAGTTGCTCTTTATCCTAATCCTACAATAAATGGAAAAACTACCATTACAGGCTTAGTAGGTATGAATACAATTACTGTTTACAATATGTTAGGTCAAACTGTTTTAACTTTAAACACAGATAAAGAAGAGGCAATTATTGATTTAGTTAATCAACCAATTGGTAATTATTTAGTTAAAATTACTGATGCTGATAAAGCTACAAAGACAATAAAAGTTATTAATCAATAATTAATATTAACATTATTTTTAAAGCCCGGTTTATTCCGGGCTTTTTTTATGCTAAAAAACACTAACTTTGCGGACTTGAAAATTATCAAAATAATCAGTTTTATTATTGCTATAAATCTATTAACGTCTTGTGATGGATACAATAAGTTGCTTAAGAGTAATGATTACGAGTTAAAAATGACTAAGGCAAAAGAGTATTTTGACAAAGGCCAATATATTAAATCGTCGCAGTTATATGAAGAATTAATTCCTGTTGTAAAAGGAACCGATAAAGCGGAAGAGGTTTATTACCATTATACATGGAGTGAGTACAATATGGGCGATTATATAATTAGTCAGTATCATTTTAAAAATTTCACTAAACAGTTTCCTTCAAGTAAACACTCAGAAGAGTGTTATTTTATGAATGCTTATTGTTATTATTTAACATCTTCTAATTATAAATTAGATCAAACAAGCACTAAAAACGCAATAAAAGAATTTCAATCATTTATTGATGTCTATTCAGAAAGTTCCAGAATTGATACTTGTAACAACATAATTGATAAACTTAGATATAAACTAGAAAAGAAAGATTACGAAATTGTAAAACAATATTTTAAGGTTGACGATTGGAAAGCTGCAATTATTTCATCTAAAAATTTTATTAAAGAATACCCTTCGAGCGAATTTACTGAGGAGCTTTATTTAATTAGCATAAATTCTTATTATTTGTTGGCTTTAAATAGCATAAAGGTTAAAAAAATAGAACGTTTAGATATGGCTATTGAAAATTATATCAAATTTTTAGATTTGTACCCTAAAAGTTCTTATCTTAGTCGCGCAGAATCTATTTATAGTAGCTGTAAAAAATTAAAAGAAAATATAGATTAATCATGGATTTTAAAAAAACAAACGCCGAACAAAGTATCGTTACTCGTGATATTAGAAATTTTGATGCCCCTACAGGTAACATTTATGAAGCAGTTTCCATAATGAGTAAGCGAGCAAATCAAATAAGTTCAGAGTTAAAAGAAGAATTATCTGGGAAGTTACAAGAATTTAGCAGTCATACGGATAATTTGGAAGAGGTATTCGAAAATCGTGAGCAAATTGAAATATCTAAACATTACGAGAAATTACCAAAACCAACATTAATTTCCATTCAGGAATTTTTAGAGGAAAAAGTATATTACAGAAATCAAACAAAAATTGAAGAATAAACGTTTGAAAACCTATTAAAAGGCAGTAAGCAACAGCTCTACTGCCTTTTTGTTTTATATGTTTAATAATAAAAAAATATTACTTGGAATTTCCGGCGGAATTGCGGCCTACAAATGCGCTAGTTTGGTAAGATTGTTAGTGAAACAAGGTGCTGAAGTTAAAGTTGTTTTAACAACTTCTGCAACAAATTTTATTACGCCTCAAACTCTTTCTGTTCTTAGTAAGAATGAAGTAATATCAGATTTTTTCGACTCAAATCACAACTGGAATAATCATGTAAAACTGGCTGAATGGGCTGATGTTTTTTTAATAGCACCATTAACAGCAAATACCTTAGCTAAAATGGCCAGCGGATTGTGTGATAATGTTCTTATGGCAGCCTACTTATCTGCTAAAAGTAAATGTATTGTTGCTCCTGCTATGGATTTAGACATGTATCTTCATCCTACTGTAAAGAAAAATTTAGAAACACTTATAAGCAATGGTAATCTAATTATTCCGGCCGAAACAGGTGAATTGGCAAGTGGTTTAGTAGGAGAGGGTAGAATGGCAGAACCTGAAACAATTGTTAGTTTTTTAGAAAAATTTTTCAAACATAATTTGCCTTTATTTCAAAGAACTGCCCTAGTAAATGCAGGCCCAACTTATGAAGCGATTGATCCTGTTAGGTTTATCGGGAATAGAAGCACCGGTAAAATGGGTATTGCTATAGCCGAAGCATTAGCGGCTAACGGAGCAGATGTAATACTTGTAATTGGTCCAAGTAATGAAAAAGTAAAAAATACATCAATAAAGATTATTGATGTAGAAAGTAGCGAAAACATGTATAATGCCATGCTTTCAAACTATACAGATAAAG
>CANFQR010000108.1 GCA_947449125.1 Bacteroidota bacterium
TATCATCGTCTGTAATATGTTGTTTTCCGTATGGAATCATTTTAATTAATTATGGTTTAAAATTTGGGTCAACATGCTCGATTATTAATTTCCTCAAACTATCTACGGATTCCCATTCAGCATTATTTTCGGAAGTATAGTGAAATCCTTGAGGAACTAATTTGGCATTAAAATTTTTTATAAAGTCGTTCAAATTAAAATTTGGAATTTGAGGAAGTATGACATAGTATTTTCCTAAATCGTAAGTAGTGAAAGAATCGGAGCTAGTTATCATTTCTTCATGAATTTTTTCGCCTGGGCGAATGCCATTTATTTTGTGTTCGCATTCGGGACCTATTGCTTCGGCTACATCTGTTATTTTGTAGGATGGAATTTTTGGAACAAATAACTCGCCTCCCCAAGCTGATTCTAAGGCATGAAGTACCATGTCTACACCGCCTTTTAACGAGATATTAAAACGAGTCATGTTTGGATCGGTAATTGGTAAAATGCCTTCCTTCTTTTTATTAAGAAAAAATGGAATTACAGAACCATTTGATCCCATAACATTTCCATACCTTACAACAGAAAATTTTAAATCTCTGCTGCCCTTAATCTTATTTGCGGCTATAAACAATTTATCTGAAGTTAATTTAGTTGCACCGTACAAGTTTATTGGGGCACAGGCTTTATCTGTTGATAGTGCAACAACTTTGCTTACGCTTGTTTCCAGGCAAGCCCTAATTACATTTTCTGCTCCGCCAATATTTGTTTTTACACATTCGTCAGGATTGTATTCTGCAATATGAACATGTTTCATGGCAGCAGCATGAATAACGTAATCAATCCCAATAAAAGCTCTTTTCAATCTTTCAAAATCCCTTACGTCGCCAATAAAATAGCGTATAGCTGCATATTTTGACGTTGGAAACTCTTGCTCCATTTGAAATTGTTTTTGTTCATCTCTAGAAAATATGACAAGCCGTTTTATGTCTGGCCAATTTTGAAGAATTGTTTTTGTTAATTCTTTTCCAAGAGAGCCAGTGCCGCCGGTTATTAAAATTGATTTATGATTTAGCATTTGTTTTTGTATTAATTTTTAAAAATAAAATGAGTAGCGTAGACAGGGTTTTGGGTACAAAATTGTTTAAATTCTTCAGAGAAGTTTTCTATTTCAAATTTTGGATAGTTTGCTCCAAATAACGAGGATGTATATTCAAATTCTAAAACTAATCTATGGCCTGATTTAAGTGGGGTGCCTTTATGCCAGCATTTTGTATCTTCAGCAAATACTGAACCTGCTTGGCCAAGCACCACTACAACATCTTCAGGTTTGTAATATTTATTAATGTCTTTGTCAGGAATTCTTGCATAACCTCTGTTAAGAAGTTCTTTTGGTTTTGCGCCAGGTAAATGAGAACCTTTTATTAACTGATGCGGACCGTTTTCGTTGGTTACGTCATTTAAATAAACAAATATTTTAAGCCATTTAATTCTATCCATATCAAAATGGTATAATTGGGCAGCTTCAGCCGATGCTTCTTTTAAAAACGTGTTAGTCCACCACATTGCCGGAAAATCAAAGATAGGTTCGCATTGCAAATAATTTCTGGCAATGTTAATAAGAACCGGATCCATAATTAATTGTTGAATGTCTATATTATTTACAAGATCTTTTTGTGTAAATCTATAAATTTCAGATATGGGATTAGTTGGATTATAAATAATTTTTTTGTCGTATAAAGGAGCAGTCAAGGCTTCGGTATTAAGTGCATAATTATAAATGCTGTTTGCCAATTCTTGACTAATTTTTTTATTGAAATTAACATAGCCGAATTTATTTAATTCGTGGTTGTAGTAATCAAATTCTTCATTTTTTAATTCTCCTAAAATTCCTTTTATGGGTTGATTTATTTTTTTTGGTAAATTGTTTGAAATAATTTTTTTATGAATTTTTTCATTAAATTTTCCGTTAGTTGAACAATACAGATTTATTAGGGAATTATAGGCTTCCTGACTAGTTTTTCCCGTTTTTAAAAACTCTTGGTACCCCTCGTTAAATACCTTACTATTTTTAAGTTTGTTTTTATATTTTTCTTTCAGGTTATATAATAAAGTTCTCATTTTAGTCTGTTATTTCAATTTTATTTACCAATAAACATCTTTCATTTTTTTCTGATAATTCAGTAACAATAAACTCATGATAATTTACTTTTAACAGTTCAAAAGTTAAAGTCGTAAATTCATTAGTTGTTAAAGTAAAATTTTGATTGTTGTAATTGATAGTTAAACTGTTTGAGTTTATTTTTTTTAAAGTTATATGTATCTTTTTTCCTTGGGAAGTTAAATAAACTGTAAACTTATTGGAAGCAATAATTCCTTTGTGTGGATAATTTTCTTTTAAGCTTTTATAATCGATAAAAAATCCTTTATAAAAATTAGGTAAATCATTTTCGTTATCAAAACTCAAGGCATGTTTTGGAATAAAATCTAATCTATGTTTTATAAATTTTGCAGGCGAACCACCAACTACCGAGAATGGCTCTAGGTTTTTAGTTACCACTGAATTTGCTCCAATTACGCAGCCTCTTCCAATAGTTAAGCCTGACATAATAACCACGTTAATTCCTAGCCAGCAATCATCGCCTATAGTTACTTTTTTTGAATGTGCTTCAGACAGAATTTTATCGTTGGCAATTAATTCATCTTGATTTTTTATATAATAGTTGGGTTTGTAATTGTAATAATGTCTACCTGAGCTTATGTAAACGTTTGGTGCAAACGTGCAATATTTTCCAATTTCAACGTCACCTAAGATAATGCATCTGTCTTGAATACTTGTATTTACTCCAATTTCTATGGTTCCGCTGGTTCCCATTTCTACGTATCGCCCTATGTAATTACTTCCTTTTAAAATAATTTTGCCTTCATGAGTAGTAGTAATAATAGCGGAAGGGTCAATAATGTTATTTTCACCACCAATTAAATTATACTCAATTTTTGATTTTGTATTTACCGGAAATATTTTTCTATAAATTTTTCGTAACACTGTTTAATTATTAACTGTTAATTTATAGGGAATAGAAACTTTACCAGAATTATAGTGTTGGTCCATATCTATTGCAGAAATGTTAAGAGCGGGTAAATTTATATTGTTGTCAACCACATCAAACCATTTTTGGTGTTTGGCATCCCCAATGGCAAAGTATAATAAAAATTGCCCAGTTCTAAGTGTTTTTGCAGGAATGCTAACAGAAAAATTTATTTTATCTCCTTTTAAAATGGTTTCTTTTTTTACAATTTCTTTAAAGTTGGTTATAATTTCAGTTGTAATAGGTTCTAAAATAGCCATGTAAAACAACAAACCTTCAGAAGAGTCTCTTACCTCACAATTAAAATCAAAATTAATATCTTCATTAAAGGCAAAGTCCCAGGTTTTTTTTCCGGTATTGGAGAAGGCTTGGACATTTGTAAATAAAACATTACCGCTACTTTGTGTGCGATTTAGTCTATCTTTTATGCTTAATTCTCCTATTACTGATTCGCCAAATAAACCATTGTATTTTTTGATACAGGTATTAATATCGCTTATTTCGTCAATTAATCCGTTTTTAAGTAAAATTCCGGTTTTGCATATGCTTGACATTGCTTGCATATTATGACTTACAAATAAAACTGTACGCCCTTCGCCGGCTACATTTTTTATTTTGCCCATGCATTTTTTTTGAAATTCGGCATCGCCAACAGCAAGTACTTCGTCAACAATTAAAATTTCCGGTTCAAGATGAGCAGCAACCGCAAAACCAAGTCTAACCATCATTCCTGAAGAATAACGTTTTACAGGAGTATCAATATAATTTTCTACTCCGCTAAAATTAACAATCTCATCAAATTTCCCTTTAATTTCAGATTTTGTCATTCCAAGAATGGCACCATTTAGATATATGTTTTCTCTTCCTGTTAATTCGGGATGAAAACCTGTTCCAACTTCCAATAAGGCAGCTATCCGGCCTCTGATTTTAACTTTTCCGGTTGTTGCAGAGGTAACCTGTGAAAGTATTTTTAATAATGTTGATTTTCCTGCTCCGTTTTTTCCGATAATTCCTAAAACATCGCCTTGCCTGACTTCAAAGTTTATATTTTTTAAAGACCAAACATAATCTATGTTGCTTTTTTTGCTTCTGTCGTTTGCGTCACCTACAAGCAAATAGGGGTCTTCTTTACCTCTAACTATATGCCACCATCTGTTTAAATCATGAGAAATGGTGCCTGTGCCAACTTGACCAAGTCTGTATTGTTTTGAAATATCTATTGCTTTTAATACTACTTTGCTCATTTACTTATAAGAATTACACAGTGTCCATAAAGGATTTTTCAACTTTGTTAAATATAATTAACCCCACAAAAAATAAAATAATTGTAAATAAAAAGCTGTAACTTAAATAAAGCCAATTAAACTCGCCAACTCCAATAAACGCATACTTAAAGGCTTCAATTAAACCAGTAATTGGATTAGCTAAAAGAATTAATTTATATTGAGGATATTTTTCGCTTACCAATGATAATGGGAATACAATTGGCGATGCATACATCAAAAGTTGTACGCCAAAAGAAATTAAGAATTTAAGATCTCGGTATTTTGTAGTTAGCGAAGTAATAACAATTCCAAATCCAAGACCTAAGAATCCCATTAATAAAATTAAAATTGGAACTAACATGATTGTTGAATTTGGATGTATTGAATTATTGGTAAACAAAAAGTATAACCAAATTATTATAAAAAGTAAAAATTGAATTCCAAACTTAATTAAGTTTGATACAACCAATGATAATGGAACAATCATACGAGGAAAATAAACTTTTCCAAAAATGCTAGCGTTTGCAATAAATGTGTCTGAGGTTTTATTTAAAGTGTCAGAGAAATAATTCCATAGAGTTATGCCGCACATGTAGAATAAAATAGGCGGGACACCTTCTGTTGAAATATTTGCTAATGCCCCAAAAATTATTGCAAAAGTTAAGGCTGTAATAATTGGTTGAATAAAAAACCAAACCGGACCTAAAATAGTTTGTTTATAAACTGAAACAAAATCTCTTTTTACGAATAAAAACAATAAATCTTTGAAGCGAAGAATATTTGATAAACCTAAAGAGTACCATTTCGTTCTAGGTTCAAGTATTAAATCCCAGGGTTCATTATCCTCTTCAAATTTATTTGTTGCCATTTTATATAAAAATATGATTGTGTTTAAGCACAAAACAAGCCCAAATGGCTTTATTTTACTTACAAATTTAATAGAATTAATTGAATTTTGCAGGTAGTTGGTTGTATAATATTATTGAAATTATTTATCTTTTATAACCAAATTTACCTTTTAAAACTGATGATGTGTTTAAGCTTTTTCATATATTTGAAAAAAGCTGCTAATTATATCTAATTTAAACTTAACTAAATGCAATTTTGTAGTGTTTAAGTGGTTAAAATATAATTAAGTTAAGCCGTTTAAAATTTTACAGGGTTTATTTTGTTTATTTGCTTTTGACCGATTAAACATAAAAAAATAAAAGTGTAATTTTTTAACTTTTACAAAAATTTTTAAAAATTAATGCTAAATTTTGTTACACTCTTTAATTCAAATTATTTATCAAGGGGCCTGGTTTTATATCAATCTCTAAAGTTACATTGTCAAAAATTTCATTTATATATTATTGCTTTTGATGATTCAACTTATCACTATCTTAAAGCAAATCCCGATAATAATTTTACAGTTATATCATTAACAGAATTTGAAGATGA
>CANFQR010000109.1 GCA_947449125.1 Bacteroidota bacterium
AATGCTTTTTTACCATAATAACTAACAATAAAATAAAATGACACTGCTAACAAAACAGAAAACAATAAGAACCAGGAATTATAAGCAGGCAGTATAAGCAAGCCAAGTATTATACTTATGATAGAGAATGTAAAATCCAATAATAACTTGGTAATTCCTTTTTGCAAAGTAATTGTTTCAAAAAACTGATTTATTTTAAATTTTAAATCAGCCGTAACACCCATTGAAAAATAAGAAGAAATTTTATCGGCAACTTTTACAAATATCTTTTCTTGCAAAGTTTCATTAATACGCATTTGCCAAAGCTGCAACACACCAATAAAAAAAGTAGCAGAAATAGTTAATAAACTCAACACAATTAAAGACGCAGAAAACTTCCCGGCCATTATGTATGTGATAATTCCTTGAACGCTTAACGGTATTACCAAATACATTATACCTTGCAGAGCTGCAAGTATATAAATTTTATAAACAGATTTCTTTTCAATTGAAAGCCATTTTATTAATAATGCCGGCGAATTTTTATATTCAATCTCTTCCATACCTTTTTTAAAAACATTAAAATACAATACTTAACAACTATTATGAATTAAATTAAGTTAAAACAAAAATAATCATATTATTCAATATAATAGTATTACTATTACAAATAAATGTTATAATTTTATTTAATATATTTGAGCTATTATAAACTATAGTTACTATGGATGTGATTTTTAAAATTAAAATAAATGAAAAAATCTTTTTAAAAGACCCTGAGGAGTCTGAATTAGGAAGAAAAATCGTAAAAAATGGTTTACTACTGATTAATAAAATAGGTTTTGAGAATTTCACTTTTAAAAAACTGGCTATGTCAGTAAAAACAACGGAAGCAACTGTATACCGTTATTTTGAAAACAAACACAGGTTACTTGTTTACCTTATAACCTGGTATTGGAGCTATCTTGAACACAAAGTCGTATTTAACACCAATAATATTTCAAATCCACAAATAAAAATTAAAAAAATAATAGAACTGCTTATAAACCCAACAATTACCGGCACAAACTCAGAATATATAAACGAAAAAGATGCTTACGATTTAGTTATGCAAGAAGGATCGAAAGCCTACCTTACCAACCACATCAATTCTGATAATAAAAACCAATTATTTAAACCTTATAAAGATTTATGTTCTCGTTTTGCAAACATTATTCTCGAACAAAATCCTAAATATAAATATCCGCGCTCGCTTGCAACAACTATCATTGAGATGTCGCACTCTCAAAAATTCTTCATGAAAAACTTACCATCTTTAACTGATTTTAGTAAAGAAAAAACAGAAAAAAAATTGATTGAGTTTTTAGAACATCTGTTGTTTCAAACAATTAAATAACATCTTGTTAAAAATTAATTATCAGGCAACCTATAATATTTTTTTCTGAAAAAATATGCCAGTTTTACCAGTAATATTAAAGCAGGCACTTCAACCAGGGGGCCAATTACACCAGCAAACGCCTGACCCGAATTAATACCAAATACACCAATTGAAACTGCAATAGCCAATTCAAAATTATTTCCGGAAGCCGTGAACGATAAAGCTATATTGTCCGAATAATTAGCACCCGCATGTTTACTTACATAAAACATTAGTAAAAACATTACTGCAAAATAAATAACTAAAGGCAAAGCTATTTTAAGAACATCCATAGGAATAGACACAATCATACCTCCTTTTAAACTAAACATTATTACAATTGTAAACAACAAAGCTATTAATGTTACAGGAGAAACAACAGGGATAAATTTTTTAACAAACCATTCTTCTCCTTTTATTTTAATTAATAAATACCTGCTAGCAATTGCCGCAACAAATGGAATACCCAAATAAAAACCAATGGTTTTAGCTATTTCGACAATGGTAATATTTATTGACAAACCTTTTATTCCAAATAACGGAAGGATAATTTCTAAATAAAAATAAGCGTATAAACTAAAAAAGAAAACCTGAATTAAACTGTTAATCCCTACCAAACCAGCCACCAGTTCTCGGTTGCCTTCTGCCATTTCATTCCACACAATAACCATGGCAATACAAGGAGCTAGCCCAATAATAATTAAACCTGTCATGTAATCAGGCGTATCGTGAAGAAAAAAAACAGAAAGTAAACACATTAAAAGCGGTCCCACAATCCAGGTAATTAAAAACGATAATAAAACTAATTTTGGGTTTTTAAATACCCGAGGTATTTGAGAAAAATTTACTTTAGTAAGCGGCGGATACATCATTAATATCAATCCTATTGCTAAAGGAATATTTGTTGTACCTTTTGAATATGAATTTATAACATGCACAAACGAAGGGAAATTATAACCTATAGCTATTCCAATAGTCATAGCTGAAAAAATCCACAGCGTTAAAAATCGATCTAAAAAATTTAATCTTTTTATATCAGCTACAGATGCGTCATTATTTAATGTCATAAATCTTAATCTATTACTTTTGAAAAAACATAAAAAATCTCGGTAGCAATTTGTTTACAACACTCATCGTATTTTTGATTTTTGAATACCGAATCATCATAGAACTTAGGATCGTTATAGGTAGTAGCTATTCTTAAATCTAAATGAGGAATAAACGGACAATTTTGTTCAGCTTCGCCGCATGTCATAATCGCCGCAAAGTCATTTTTAGGATTTATATTATTGTTATATAATTTAGAAAAACAAACTATGGGCTTTTTATTGTTATCAAAATATATTTCATATTTTGGATTTATTTCTTCATTAATTTTTATTACCTCTACACCTACTCTTATTAAAGCATTTATTGCATTATCGTTAAAAGCAGTTATTTCGGTTCCGCCCGAATAAGTATATACATTTTTTATATTAAAATAATTTGCTGCAATATTCGACCAAACTTGGCCGAGCTGACTACGGCGAGAATTATGTGTGCAAACGTAAACTAAATTTATTGACTGATTTTCGCTCTTTTTTTTTCTGATATAGGCGGCAAGTTTCTCTAAAATTACTTTACGCTCTTTTGTAATGAAATTAAACTCTAACAAACGTTCATCGCAATAAGCCTTTACTTTATTAATCATAAAAAATATATTTTAACAACAATTAGTTCCTGGCGTACAGCACGAGTTATTGTTTACTTGCAATTCTTTTAAATTAATTTTCAGTTTTTCTTTTGGTATACCGCAAGAATCGGCTGCCAGACAATTAGTTTGCTTAGTTATTAATTCAAAATTTTGCCCGTTAAAATTTAAACCATATTTACCGATAGTTTGAGCCTGATATTCAACTTCAATGTCTGCGTCTTTAATCTCTAAAACCTTTTCTGAAAGATTAATTATATCCATTAGCTTTTTTGGTGCAAGCCTATGATCAAAATCATTGGCCTCCCATAGCTGAAAGCTAACAACCGTTTCCGTTCGAACAATACCTCCGCAATCAATAAACTTTTTAGTTAGTTGTCCCACCTCTGTCACATGAAAATGCTTAGGTACAAATTTGCCATCCGGCAACAAAAAATTTAGTTCTGGTACCGAACCGAGTTGATTTTTAAATTCTGATAGTTTCATAGTTTATTTATTTTATAGCAAGTTAAGGTCAGCAACATTTATTTTCGATTATAAAATTTGTAAAAAAATCAGTTAAATAATTTTTTGCGTTTGCCCATTCTTTTTCATCAATACAATAACATACTTTAACACCTTCAATACTTCCTTTTATTAAACCTGCCTCTTTAAGTTCCTTTAAATGTTGCGAAACCGTACTTTGAGAAAGTGGCAACTCCAACACAATATCACCGCAAATACAGGTCTGTTTTTTAATTAACAAATTTAATATAGCAACCCTCGCAGGATTAGCCAAAGCTTTAGCATACTTTGAAATTTTATAATCTTTTGAAGTATAGTTTTTTGTTTTTGTATCCGGCATTATATAAATTTAATTAATCGTAAAAATACGATTAATTAATAATTTAAAACGCGTAAAAATTTGTTAAATATTTTTAATGTTAAGATGAAACAGAAATTATAATTTATAATTTAATAGATGATATATAAATGTTATTTACTAATGTTAATTACCACATCCAATTAATACTAAATACATGCTTAAACTTATTTTATTTCTTGTCTTAAATTTTGCAGCACTAGGCGTTGGAGGACTTTTAATGGGCAATCCTGGTACAAACGAATTTTATCAAAATGTTAACAAAGCACCATGGACTCCTCCCGGATGGGTTTTTGGTTTTGCATGGACTAGCATTATGATTTGTTTCTCAATTTTTTTATATAAAGCATCTCAAAAACATAACATAAGGGATTTAAAGTTATTTTACATGTTATATGCCCTTCAATGGCTTTTAAATGTAATTTGGAATCCCGTATTCTTTAAATATCACTTTGTTTTAACCGGACTTGTAATTATTTTAATTTTAACGGTGTTAGTTTTTTGGTTTTTAATTTGGGCTTACAAAAATACCGTAATGGCGGCTATTTTTGTTCTTCCATATTTTATATGGCTTTTAATTGCAACTTCTTTAAATGCCTATATTTATCTATACAATTAAAGTTATTTAATTAAAGTTACATGCCCTTTAAGTTCGGTGGATTTATTGTTTTTTCCTGAAACATTAATTATCCAAACATAAGTATCTTCTTTAGATAATGTATTTTTATAATAACCATCCCATCCCTTAAAAAAATCATCAGTATAATATAATTGTTCTCCCCATCTGTCAAATACGCGCAATGTATAGTTTATGATGCCAAAACCTTTTGGTTCAAATTTATCATTCACACCATCTTCATTAGGAGTAAATATATTTGGTACATAAATCCCAAAATCATCACCAATAATTATTGGTTTTGTAATTGTATCGCTACAACCATGATTACTTTTTACTACTAATGTGACTAAATACTGCCCCGCTTCCTTATATTGAAAACTCGGATTTTGATAAGCTGATTGAAATTGGTTAGTGCTGTTAAAATACCAATTCCAGTTTGTTAAAGTAGCACCATTTGAGTTATCAATAAAATCTACATTTGCCATTCCTTCATTAATTACTGGAAAACTTGGATTAAACGAAAATTCTGCGTTTGGCTTTGGATATACATTTAATGTATAAGTTGCTGAATTCTGACAACCGTTAACATCCGAAATTGTTAGCAAATAAATACCATCATTATCTTTTGTAGCAAAGGGTATTTCTGGATTTTGAAGTGTTGATACAAAACCCGCCGGGCCATTCCACAAATAAGTTATTCCACCTAAACCATTAAAATAAATTACCTGACCAACGCAAGCGGGCACAGCCACTATTGTTGGAATTGGCAATGCTAAAATTGTTACAGATGTTGTAGCACTTGCAGTACAACCTAATGCTGATGCAATTACGGTATATATACCTGCAGAAGACATTGTGGTAGTATTTATTGTTGGGATTTGTAATAACGAATTAAAATTATTGGGACCTATCCACGAATACGAATTTCCTCCAGAAGCTGTAAAACTTATAGAGCTTTTCATACAAACTGGTCCACTATTTGCTGCTGATGGAACCGGTAATTGATTTACAACAACATTTGAATACCCAAAATTCACACAACCAAAAGCATTAGTTACCACAACTGTATATTCGCCATTCATCGGCAATGTGGCGTTTGGTATAATCGGATTTTGTAAGCTTGAAGAAAAACCGACAGGCCCAGTCCATGAATAATTAACGCCACCATTAGCCGTTAAATTAATTGACTGATTAACACATG
>CANFQR010000110.1 GCA_947449125.1 Bacteroidota bacterium
GTCAACATTCATTTTTATTTTAGAACGGTAAGTTAATCCTAAGCTTAATTTTGAAACAGGTTTAAAATATATTCCTACATTATACCCCATACCATTTGCTTTACCGTCAAGTTCAGCGCTACCAAAATTTCCATTAGCATCTATTATCGGCAAATCTTTTTGTAGGTTAAATTTTCCGGACGAGTATATAAATCCTGCACCAATACCTAACTTATCATTTATTTTATAACTAATTGTTGGTTGATAAAAAATTGCTTGTAATTGTAATTGGGTTAAAGCAAATCTGCCAGTCCAATTATCTTCCCATTTAACTGTGCTACCAAACGGTGTATAAACTGCCAACCCGAATTTTATAGCGCTTGAATCTTTTAATCCATACATGGCATAAGCAGCAAATGGTGTGCTTATTGGAGAATTAGTTCGACTAACCAAATTTGTTCCGCTGTTTAAAAATATTGAATTAGGAATGGTTGGTGTTACACCTAAATTAACACTGTTATAACTCAAAAAAGAAACACCTCCAGGGTTGAAAAACAAAGCAGAGGCATCTTGTACAAGCGCTGTTCCGGCGCTTGCCATACCTTGTTGTTTTTGGCCCTGTAAATTTACCTGAAAGCCTTGAGATTGTATACCTAAAGAAAAACCTAGTAATGCGCTAACAAAAAAATATCTCATGTTTTACATCTGCTTATGGCTAAATGTACAAAAAAACCTAAAGCTTAAAACAATATGTATTTTTTTTACCTTTACAGTATGAACCATCTTTTAAAATTCTTCATTATTTTTTGGGTTTTCTTGTTCAATTTTAATTATTTGTTTGGGCAAGATAGTCAAACACAAACACAGTTAAAAGTAAAACAACTTGTTGAAAAAAAAGCAGAGTACAACCGCTTAACAAATGGAGAAATAGATGGTTATCGCATCAAAATTCATTTTGGTGGCGATAGAGAAAATGCAAAAACTGTAAAAACAAAATTCACCGCTGCATTTACTGAATATAACATTTATGAAGAATACCAACAGCCAAACTTTGTTGTTTTAGTGGGAGATTTTAAAACAAAACTAGAAGCCTACGAAGCGCTTAAAAAAATTCAAATAGAATTTCCTAACGCTTTTATTGTAAAAGGGAAAATTAAAGTAAATTAATTTTCCCTGTATAGTAATTATCCCTCAGTAGCTTCTAAAGCATAACTTTCAATAGGTGCGCAAGAACACACTAAATTTCTATCGCCATACGCATTATCAACCCTAGCAACGCTTGGCCAAAATTTATTATCACGAACCCAGTTTAATGGGTAAGCTGCTTTTTGACGGGAATATGGTTTTTCCCAATTATCTGCCACTACTAACTTACAAGTATGCGGCGCATTTTTAATTACATTATCTGTCTTATCGAATTTACCTTCCTCAATTTCTTTTATTTCTTTCCTTATGGCTATCATAGCTTCGCAAAAACGATCTAATTCTGCTTTCGATTCAGATTCTGTAGGTTCAACCATTAAGGTATTAACTACAGGAAAAGCTACCGTAGGCGCATGGAAGCCATAATCCATTAAACGCTTAGCCATATCCGCAACTTCAACTCCTGAAGTCATTTTAAATTCATTGCAATCTAAAATCATTTCGTGTGCGCAACGTCCGTTTTTTCCGGTATATAAAATTTTATAACTATCAGATAAAACTTCCTTCATGTAATTGGCATTTAAAATTGCAATTTCTGTAGCTTGCTTTAATCCTTCACCGCCAAGCATCTTAATGTAACCATAAGAAATTAATAGTATTAATGCGCTGCCGTATGGCGATGCAGACACTGCTGTAATCCCTTTTTCGCCGCTTGTATTTATAATTGCATGCGACGGCAAAAACGGAACCAGCTTTTCTACAACACCTATGGGTCCCATTCCGGGGCCTCCTCCACCATGAGGTATAGCAAATGTTTTATGCAAATTTAAATGGCACACATCAGCTCCAATATTACCCGGAGAAGTTAAGCCTACCTGAGCGTTCATATTAGCGCCATCCATGTAAACCAAACCTCCGTTGTCGTGAATTAATTTTGTAATTTCTTTTATTGACTCTTCGTATACACCATGTGTTGAAGGATAAGTTACCATTAAACATGATAAATTATCTTTGTACTGTTCTGTTTTCGCTTTTAAATCAGCTAAATCAATATTTCCTTTATCATCGCACTTTGTTACAATAATCTTCATTCCCGCCATGGCTGCAGATGCAGGATTAGTGCCGTGAGCCGACGATGGAATTAACGCCACATTACGATGTGTATCTCCGTTTGCTATATGATACGCTCTAATAACCATTAGTCCAGCATACTCGCCTTGAGCACCTGAATTAGGCTGAAAGCTCATTCTCGCAAACCCTGTAATTTCTGATAAATCTTTATTTAATTGTTCTATTAATTCTGCGTAACCCTGAGCTTGATTTATAGGCACAAAAGGATGAATATTGGCAAATTCAGGCCATGTAAGTGGTAACAGTTCCGAAGCCGCATTTAATTTCATGGTGCAAGAACCCAAAGAGATCATAGAATGCACTAACGACAGGTCTTTATTTTCTAATCGTTTTATGTAACGCATCATTTCGCTCTCGCTATGATAAGAATTAAATACAGCATGACTTAAATAAGCAGATTTACGATTTAAAGCCGATGCTGATATTAAATTTGACGCCGTGTAACTTACCTCAATTTTTGTGTTTGAAAACACAGAAACAATATCGTTTAAATCATTTTGTTCTACCGTTTGATCTATAGAAATACCAACGTGTTTATCGTCTATAAAACGGAAATTAATTTCTTTTGATTCGGCTGCTGCAATTATTTTTTTGGCGTCACAGGCTACAACAATAGTATCAAAAAATAAATTTGTTTTTATGCTAAATCCTAATTGTTTTAAAGCCTCAGCTACTGAATTGGTTGTATTATGAACACTTTGTGCAATTGCTTTAATCCCCTCTTGCCCATGATAAACAGCATACATGCTTGCCATTATGGCTAATAGTGCCTGAGCTGTACATATATTTGAAGTTGCTTTATCTCGTTTAATATGCTGTTCGCGCGTTTGCAAGGCCATTCTTAAAGCGCGGTTTCCTTCAGTATCAATGGATACACCTATTATTCTTCCAGGAATTAAACGTTTGTAATCTTCTTTGCAAGCAAAAAATGCGGCATGTGGACCACCATAACCCAATGGTACTCCAAAACGTTGAGAATTTCCAACAACACAATCAGCTCCCCACTCGCCCGGAGGAGTTATTAATGCTAAAGCTAAGAGGTCAGTTGCAACTACAACTTGAATTTCGTTTGAGTGAGCTTTAGCAACAAAGTTTGAGTAATCATTTATTTCGCCGTTAATATCAGGATATTGTATCAAGGCCCCAAAAAACGACTTATCTAATTCTGTAGTATTGGCATCGCCTATTACTAACTCAATACCATAAGGCACGGCACGTGTTCTAACTACATCAATAGTTTGCGTAAAAACCGTTTGGCTTATAAAAAATTTATTTCCTCCGTTTTTAACTTTTTCCTTGCTACGATTACTGTAAAACATAAACAAGGCTTCAGCAGCGGCTGTTGACTCATCCAACAACGATGCATTGGCAATTGGCATAGCAGTTAAGTCCATTACCATGGTTTGAAAATTTAAAATTGCCTCTAACCTACCTTGTGCAATTTCGGCTTGATATGGGGTATAGGCTGTGTACCAACCCGGATTTTCTAAAATATTACGTTGAATAACTGCGGGTAAAATAGAATTATAATATCCCATTCCAATATAGGAACGAAACATTTTGTTTTTTTTGCCTAAAGACTTAAGGTGTTTACTATATTGATACTCGCTCATTGCCGGCGCTACTTTTAATGGCTCCTTTAAACGAATAGTTGGGGGAACTGTTTGATTAATTAACTCATCTATTGAAGAAACGCCAATTTTTGAAAGCATCTGACTGATTTCTATTGCGCGAGGACCATTGTGGCGATTTACAAATTTATCGGTAGTCATTTTATAAAGGTTTTAAAGTTCTAAAGTTAAGCAAAATAGATACTAACTTGAAACGGATTTTTCAACCAATTGTTTAAAAAATTTTTTAAGTAAGAAGAAAAATAAGTTTGAATTTACTTGGCTAAATAAGGTTCAATCTCAGCAATTTTAAAAGAGATAATATCTCCATCAAGACTCATACATGCAGATGAAAGATCAAATGAATATGAAAATTCTATCACTTCGTTATCAAATGAAATATTAAGTTTTTCAAACGAATAAGGCATTATGTATTCTAAGTCTGGCAAACAATCTGCATTTTCAGGGCTTTTGGAAATGTCGTTATAAAAAGCTTCTATTTTGGTATTGATAATACTTAATAATTGCCCTTTTTTATCGTTGAATAGCTGCGCATTTGAAATTGGTAGGGATTTACCATTAACCATTTTAAATAATTTATAGGAATAGCTGTACCTTCCTTTATAATCTGCCTCGCCGGTTTTAATGCTTTTGTAATTTTTAAAGGTGCAGGTTTTTATAATAACTGGGTCCTCATTCCCTAAAACTTTCTGTTCTTTTTCAATACAATTAATTTTATTTTGAGAAAAAATTGCATTCGTAAAAACTAAAATAAACCAACCCAGAAAAGTTATTTTACACATTTTCATATTCATATTTTGTTAGGTGTTAAAATATTAGGAATAAAACAAACTATAGTAAACAATTTTTATACAGATTAAATTTAATTAATAAATAGAAAACAAAGATTAAGCCATTTAGGTTATAAATTAAAATTTTAACAATTAATCAATGGAGGCTAACATTAATAAATTTAAATATCAAACTACTAGGTTTGAGTAATTTCTATATTTTAAAAAACTAATTTGCATAGTAAGGGATTTAGCTAAAAGCAGTTCTCGACTTCGCTCGAACTGACACTTATGTTTATTTCTGAAATGTTAATTGCCCTTGTTTTCAGTGGCTGAGCCTTTCGAGACTATAAGATAAAGTACTTTTAATTATTTTATCATTTACGGTGGTTTCGAGAAACCTCAACCTCCTTTAAAGCAGTCATTCAGGGCTTATCGTTTGTCATTTCAAACTTGATTTGGAATCTCAGTTCTATACTTAACCAAATTTTAATTTACATTTTAGTACTGTGATGCTGAATCGAGTTCATCATGACGTGGCATAGTGTGTATTGTCATTCCGGGCTTATCGTTTGTCATTCCAAACTTGATTTGGAATCTCAGTTCTATACTTAACCAAATTTTAATTTACATTTTAGTACTGAGATGCTGAATCGAGTTCATCATGACACTATGGTTCCAACTCTAAAGGATACAGAATTAAATATTTTTTAATATTAACAAATTATTAAATATACTCATTAACAGTCTTTACATCTATTTCAAACTGGCACAAAGGTTAGTTTACCAAAGTGATTAGAATATTACAACACTTTAAGCAGCAATGTTCCTGATGTTTGATAGTACTTTATGGATTTTAAATTAATGGCCTGTGCTTTATAAAAATTAAAATTATATGGCGGAAAAAGTATCAAGTAATCTAAAGCTTTTAATTTTAAATTAATTGAATCGCTTTTTTGCAAACGATTCGCGTTAATACTGTAACCATTAAATGAAAATTTAAAGTGGTTTGTTTGTTGGTAATAATTTCTAAAAACACCGTATAATTCAGGAGATATACCAACGTGTTTAGCAC
>CANFQR010000111.1 GCA_947449125.1 Bacteroidota bacterium
AAATAATTACATGAAAAACATCATTCCCTATTTAAATTTTTTAGGAAATACAGAGGAAGCCTTTACTTTTTATAAATCTATTTTTGGTGGAGAATTTACAACTTTTCAACGTTTTAAAGACATTCCAAACAATCAACATCTGAGTAATGTCGACCAAGAAAAAATAATGCATGTCTCATTAGAACTTTCAAACGGCTATGTTTTAATGGGAACCGATATGCTAGAATCTATGGGACACAAGCTCGTTGAGGGCAATAATTTTTCTTTATCAATAAATGCAGATAGCTAATCAGAAGCTGATTTTTTATTTAATTCGCTCGTAAAAGGCGGTAAAATTGATATGCCTCTTGAAAAAACATTTTGGGGTGCTTACTTTGGTATAGTCAAAGATAAATTTGGAATACAATGGATGATAAATTATGACTATCCTAACAAATAAATAATTATTAAGTTAATTAAAATAACAAAAGCAACTCAATTTTGAGTTGCTTTTGTTATTACATGTGTAAGTAACACAAATTATTATCTAAGCCTTTACCTTTTCTTTGTGTTTAACTATTTGACTTCTTAACGCGTCACAAGTTAAATCGGTAGCTTCTTCAAAACTGGCCGATTGTTTTTTCGCGAAAAATTCATGGCCTTTTCCTAACATTTTTATTTCTACTATTTTATTCTCACTGTTACTGTTTTTATCCAACCTCAAAATAATCTCACAATTAATTATGCCATCGTAAAATTTATTTAATTTTTCAACGCGCTCGTTAATAAAATCCGTTAATTTTTTGTCAGCATCAAAATGTACCGATTGAATGTTTGTTGTCATAGCTTGATTCCTCCTTATTTTTTATTTAATTAATTACCAGAATGCGGATGTGCCTGATTATATGATTTTTTTAATTTTTCAATTGTATTATGCGTATATACCTGTGTTGCCGATAAACTTGCATGACCTAATAATTCTTTTACAGCATTAATATCCGCACCATTATTTAGTAAATGAGTTGCAAAAGTATGTCTTAAAACATGCGGACTTTTTTTAGAATTTGTAGTTACAACACTTAAAATTTTCTTTACAATTAGTGTTACCTGTTGCGGAGTAAGCGGTATATTTTTATTTGTAACCAATAAAACCGAATTTAAAAGTTCATTTTCTTTTTTAACGCGCAAATAGGCTTCCAGGTTACGCTTTAAATCAATCCCAAACGGTATTATTCGTTCTTTATTTCGCTTACCTAAAACTTTTAACTGACTGTTGTAAAAATCTATGTCACTTTCTTTTATCGAAATTAGTTCTGCTCTTCGTAAACCGGTTTGGTATAAAATATCAATAATTAACTTATCTCTAACGCCATTATAATCATTATTGAATTCATAGTTCAAAAATAATTGTTCGGTTTGTCCCTCATCAATAAAAACCGGTAATTTTTTAGCTGTTTTTGGCCCAATAACCTTTTGCATTGGGTTTATTGTTATAATTTGATTTCGAACTAAAAATTTAAAAAAAGATTTTAAAGTACTTAATTTTCGGTTAACTGTTCGGGGAGACTTTTTTTCATCTATTAAATGGGCCATAAATGACCTTGCGTGTTGATGATTTATTTCTGTAATAGGTATGTTAGATATTTCTGAATTTATAAAACCGAAAAATTCTAACAAATCATTTTGATAGCTTTCTACAGTATGCTTACTTGCGCGCTTTTGTAAACTTAAATATGAAATAAAATCTTTTACTGTAGCTTCGTCCATAAACTAAAAATCCTAACTCGAATTTAATTAATTCGAGTTAGGATTAAAATACAAAAAATTGTAAAATGTAATTTATTTTTCTATGGCGCCTATTTGCAATTTTTGCTTGTAAGCTGCTTTTATAATTTCCTCACGACGACGAACAGAAGGCTTAGTGAATTTTGTACGCTCACGTAGTTGTTTTACAACACCAGTTTTTTCGAATTTCTTCTTATACTTTTTTAAAGCTTTTTCAATGTTATCGCCTTCTTTAATTTGAACTATTAGCATTTTGTTTTTTTATTTTAAAATTTAAGAGTGGCAAATATAATACTATTTTTAAAATAAATAAATAATTTTTACAGGTATTCTGTGTTTTAAGGACCTAAATTCTATAAATTTACTGTTTTACCCTATTTATGCAAAAAGACAGCTTTTTAAAATTTAAAAATATTATAAAAAACAGTGAAAATATTGTCATTACTTCACACTGGAGCCCGGATGGTGATGCCATGGGAAGTAGCCTGGCGCTTTATAATTATTTATTGTTGCTAAATAAAAATGTGAAAGTAATTGTCCCAAACCCCTATCCTGAATTTTTAAACTGGCTACCCGGACATAAACAAGTAATTATCCATCAACAAAACCCCAAAAAAGCAGAAAAAACAATTAATCAAGCCGATTTGATTTTTACACTTGATTTTAATTCCCTAAAGCGCATTGAAAAAATGGGTGAATTACTTGAAAAAGTTAAAGCTCCAATAATTCTAATTGACCACCATCAACAACCCGAAAAATACGCTAAATATTATTTTCATGATGTTAATGCCTGCAGTACCTGCGAGTTAATCTTTGAATTTATTTCAGGCCTGGGCGGAAAAAAATTAATTGATAAAAAAATTGCCGCTTGTTTATACACAGGTTTAATGACAGATACAGGCTCATTCAGATATCCCAGCGTAACCACAAAAACGCATATGGTTATTTCAGAACTATTAAAAACAGGGATAATACCAGCAGAAATTCACAGTGCTATTTACGATACGTATAGCTATGAGCGACTAAAATTACTTGGCTATTTATTGAGTGAAAAATTAGAAGTCGTTGAAAAATTACCGGTTGCATTTTTTACAATTAACGAAAATGAACTGAAAAAATTTAATTACCAAAAAGGAGACACCGAGGGTATTGTAAATTATCCGTTTTCTATTAAAGGCATAAAAGTTTGTGCTTTATTCATGGAATCTGAAGGTATTATCAAAATATCATTCAGAAGCAAGGGGAAAATTGACGTTAATAAATTTGCAAGAGAACATTTTAATGGCGGCGGACACATTAATGCCGCAGGAGGAAAAAGTACCTTTAACCTCGAGGAAACTGCTAAAAAATTTGTTTCTCTAGTTAGTTCATTATTTTAAATTTATGATAAATAAGTTAACTGAAATAATTTTAAAATCGCAGATTTCAAAAAATAATACCTCGCTTAAAAAAAAGTTTTTGCCATGGAATGAAATTCAAACAATTGCATTAGTTTTAAGTCATAACAATACTATTAATAAAAGCGCAGTAGATAAGTTTATTAACGACTCACAAAAACACATCGACGTTTTTTTGATTGAACTCAAATCTAAGGACGCAAGTTTTAACGACTGGCATTGTTTTACAAAAAAAGATAAAACCATTTTAAATCTGCCAAAAAAAAATCAACTCATAAATTTACAAAATCAAAAATTTGATTTAATAATAAATGCAGCCGAAGAGTTTAATCTGTTTGCAGCATCAATAACATCAGAAATAAAAGCTCCTTTCAAATGTGGACTACCAAGTAGTTTTAACGAAAACGATTTAATCATTCAAAAAACAAACCCATTTAATTTAATAAATTATTTAAATGATGTTTTACGATATTTAAAACTAATTAAAGAAAAATAAGTATATAAGAATTATTACATAAATTTAAAGCAACAATACTATTACCATGGATCTAGAATTCAATAAAAACGAAGACAAAATGCGCCTTTTGATTAGTCAAATGGAGCAACGATTAAACAAAGTTTATTTAGGCGGAGGAAAATCACGTATAGAAAAACTACACGAACAAGGGAAGATGAGTGCGCGCGAACGTATAGATTTCTTGCTAGATAAAAATACCCCGAAAGTTGAAATAGGTGCTTTTGCAGGGCATGATATGTACGCTGAACACGGCGGTTGCCCGAGCGGAGGTGTTGTTGTTGTTATTGGTTACGTTAGCGGTAAGCAATGTATTGTAGTTGCCAATGACGCAACGGTTAAAGCAGGAGCTTGGTTTCCTATAACAGGAAAAAAGAATTTACGTGCACAAGAAATTGCAATGGAAAATAAACTTCCCATTATTTACCTAGTAGACAGCGCCGGTGTTTATTTACCATTACAAGATGAAATTTTCCCTGACAAAGAGCATTTTGGTAGGATTTTTAGAAACAATGCGGTAATGAGTAGCATGGGTATTTTACAAATTGCCGCTGTTATGGGTAGTTGTGTTGCCGGCGGAGCCTACCTTCCAATTATGAGCGACGAAGCCATGATTGTTGATAAAACAGGTTCCATATTTTTAGCAGGAAGTTATTTAGTTAAAGCTGCAATTGGCGAATCCATCGACAATGAAACTTTGGGTGGCTCTTCTACCCATTGTGAAATCAGCGGCGTTACAGATTATAAATGCAAAAACGACGAAGACTGCTTAACTCGTATTCGCAATATTATGTCTAAAGTGGGTGATTATGAAAAAGCCGGATTTAATAGAATAGACTCTGTAAAACCGAAAAAAGACGAAAAAGAAATTTACGGCATTATACCTGACTCGCGCGATAAACAATACGACATGTACGAAATAATTGAACGTTTAGTTGATGGTGGCGAACATGAAGAATATAAAGCAAAATACGGTCAAAGTATTATCACAACTTATGCTAGAATTGACGGATGGGCCATTGGCATAGTTGCAAATCAGCGCAAAGTGGTAAAAGCAAAAAAACCGGGAAACAGTAATGAAATGCAATTTGGTGGAGTTATTTATAGCGACAGCGCAGATAAAGCTTCCCGTTTTATAATGAATTGCAATCAAAAGAAAATTCCATTGGTATTTTTACAAGATGCTACCGGTTTTATGGTTGGTTCAAGAAGCGAACATGGCGGAATAATTAAAGATGGCGCAAAACTAGTTAACGCTATGGCTAATAGCGTAGTTCCAAAATTTACAATTATTGTAGGAAACAGCTACGGCGCAGCAAATTATGCTATGTGTGGTAAAGCTTACGACCCAAGATTAATTGTAGGTTGGCCTACAGCTCAAGTTGCTGTTATGGGAGGTGCACAAGCTGCAAAGGTTTTAGTACAGATTGAAGTTGCAAGCTTAAAAGCAAAAGGAGAAGAAATTACTGCGGAAAAAGAAACTGAATTATATAATAAAATAAAAGACCGCTACGACTTACAAACAACACCATACTATGCAGCAGCGCGCCTTTGGTTAGATGCAATTATTGACCCATTAGAAACCAGAAAAGTAATTAGTATGGGAATTGAAATGGCTAATCATGCGCCCATAACTAAACAATATAATGTTGGGATTATTCAAACATGATAATTAGCTAAATAAAAAGTGAAAACATAAACTATTCATGGAAGTTTTAACCATAAACGACACGCAGATAAAAAAAGAATTTTACAATTCAACTGAAAAATTTCATGTTGTTACGTGTTGGTTAGGTATTACTTTAAATTTATTCTGGTTTATAAGCGATATTTATGTTTTACCCGACCATTGGTTTTCATTTTTCATTTTCAGATTAAGTGTTTCAACAATTACACTTGTATTACTTCTTTCCAAAAAATATTTCACCTTTAATATCTATACCATTATGTTTGTGCTTGTATTGGGCATAAGCATTCAAAACGCCTTTATGTGGAGCGTTATGGATATTGAACATTTTCAAAAACATGCCTTTGCCTATAT
>CANFQR010000112.1 GCA_947449125.1 Bacteroidota bacterium
ATAATAAAGACAGCTTATTGGGAGGTTCGTTAACAAGAGAAAACGGAGAATTTAATATTGATAACTTACCCGCTATGGGAGGTTTTAGATTTAGGGCCACTCAAATTGGTTACAAAGCTTTTGAAACGAAAATATATATACAACTTCCGAACAAATTAGAACAAGATTTAGGCGACATAAAATTTGAAATTGATCAGAAACTATTAAATGAAGTTGAAGTTACTGCAGAAAAAAATACTGTAGTTATGTCTATTGACAAACGCACTTATAATGTAGATAAGGATATTTCAATTAGAGGCGGAACCGCTGCTGATGTAATGAAAAATGTTCCTGGTGTAACCATGGATGCCGATGGAAATGCGCAGTTAAGAAATCAGAGCCCAACAATTTTTGTAGATGGAAGACCAACCAATTTAACCTTACAACAAATTCCGGCCGATCAAATTGATAGAGTAGAAATAATTACAAACCCATCTGTAAAATTTGACGCGAATTCTACTGGTGGCATTCTAAATATTGTAATGAAAAAAAATTTAAAACCGGGATATAACGGCATGGTTATGGCGAATGCCGGCACTGGTGATAGGTATGGCGGAATGATTAACCTCAATATTAAAGAAAAAAAATGGAATATATCAACCATGTATTCATACAATCAGGCTATTAATAATACTTTAGGATTTACAAAACGCACCCAATTAGATAGTTTAAAAAAACCGGCAGGATATTTTAATCAAAATAATAATACAATTTTTGCCAACATATTTAATTTTGGCAGACTAGGTATTGATTATAGTATTAATAATCGAAATTCAATTTCGTTAAACGGAATGATTATGGGAGGTCAATTTAATACTAACGATTATCAGAATTACGAAGTGCTTGATAAAGACAGCGAAAAAATGATATACGGAGAAAGATTAAACCAACAACGCGCGGCTTTTCAAAATTACAACACTCAATTAGTTTATAAAAAAACATTCCCAAAACCTGGAAAAGAATTCACGGTAGACGGAAGCTTTAATTATACAGATTCTCATAATAGTTACCTATTTACTACGTCTACTCATGCTCCAAGTTTACCAGATACTATTTCAAACACCTACCAAAAAAACACAGGAAAAAACAATGCTTCACAATTTGTTTTTCAGATGGATTATGTTAACCCCATAAGCGAAACCAAAAAGTTTGAAGCGGGTATAAAATCCTTTTATAAAAATACGCTCACCTATAACAACACTTCTAATGCCTTTCGCTCGCAAGATATTTTTACCAAAGATAGTATCATGAGCAACAACTATGTTATAGACGATATGGTAAATGCTGCTTATGTAAATTATAATGATAAAATGTTTTGGGATATATCTTACCAAGCAGGTTTACGTTTTGAACAATCTTATTATAAAGGAAACATTACAGATAAAAAACAAACATTTTCATATAACTACCCCTCATCAACTGAAGATATTTTAAAATCATTGTTTCCAGGAATTTACTTTTCAAAAAAACTGAAGAAAAGTCAGGAACTACAATTAAATTTCAGTCGTAAAATAAGTCGTCCTAATTTTTTTCAATTAATGCCATTTGTAATGTTTGCCGATAGGCAAAATTACCGCATAGGAAATCCTCAATTAAAACCTGAATTTAAAAACATCTCCGAAGTAAATTACTCTAAAACATTCAGTAAAGGTAGTTACCTTGGTTCCGGTTATTTCCGTTACGAAGAACAACCTATAACAGATGTAGCTTACCCGTCACAATTTGACCCAACCGTTTTAGTGAACACTACCATTAATGGAAAAAATAGTATACGTTATGGTATGGAGCATACCGTAAAGTATACCTTCTTTAAAAATTTAGACGCCACAGTTAATGGTAATATTTTTTATATTTATATAAATGGGACTTTAATTCAGGGAGAACCCGATGTAAAAGCAGAAGGATACGCATTTAATGCAAAAGCCACACTTTCTTATAGATTCCCAAAACAATTAACTCTGCAAGTAAACGGTAATTATGAATCTCCAAGAATATTATTACTTGGCGCTTCTATCCCAATTTATTCAATGGATGTATCTTTAAACAAAATGATTGGTACCAAATGGATTATTAACGCCACCTTAAGTGATGCATTTAACACACGAAGAATGGGCGCCCATTATGAAACGCCATATTATATTCAAGATCTTTCAAGAAGAAGAGAGAGCCGTTTTGTTAAATTAAGCATAACGCGATTGTTTGGCAAAATGGATGCATCTATATTTAAACGCGGCAAACAAATGAGAGGAATGGATCAACAACAAGGTAATCAAGACGGTTTAGATTTTGGTAAATAACTTTTATGTCAAACGAAATAAATATTGAAGGCATAAAATTGTATGCCTACCACGGGTGCCTTGATGAAGAATCTAGAATTGGAGGAAACTATATTGTAGACGTTTACATAACTACAGATTTTAAAGAGGCTGCCAAAACAGACGACCTAACCAAAACTATTGATTACTGCACCATTTACGAAATCAGTAAAAAGGAAATGAGCATTAGAAGTAAATTAATTGAGCAGGTAGGTTATAGAATTTTCGAAAAAATAAAATCTGAATTTCATAACATTCATAGCTTAAAAGTTGTTATTACTAAGTTACTGCCTCCCATGAATGGCAATGTTGAAAAAGTTAGTATCGCAATAAAAGACAAGCTATAATTTAATTTAAATTTAAAACTTAAACTTTACACTAATGGATTTTGATAACACCTCAGATACAGAACTTTCAGAATTGGGCGAATTTGGACTTATTAAACACTTAACTCAATATGTAGAATTAAATCAATCGTCTACTATAAAAGGCGTTGGAGATGACGCTGCCGTAATCAATAACGGTGATTTGGAAACAGTTATAACAACCGATATGTTAATTGAAGGGGTACACTTTGATTTAACGTATGTACCATTAAAACATTTAGGCTATAAAAGTGTAATCGTAAATTTGAGTGATATTTATGCCATGAACGCCGAACCAAGACAAATTGTGGTTTCTATCGCTATATCAAATCGTTTTAAATTAGGCGCACTAGAAGAATTGTATCAAGGCATGTTATTGGCCTGCAAAAAACACAATGTAGATTTAGTTGGAGGTGATACAACATCAAGCATTTCAGGCTTAGTAATTAATATTACCGCTATTGGCGCAGCAAAAAAAGAAAATATTGTATATAGAAATGGTGCAAAAGAAGGTAATTTACTCTGTGTTAGCGGCGATTTGGGTGGTGCATACATGGGGCTCCAAATATTAGAAAGAGAAAAGGCTGTTTTTAAAGAAAATCCTAACTTACAACCAGATCTTGAAGGAAAAGATTATATATTAGAACGTCAGTTAAAACCTGAAGCTCGTCAAGATATTATAAATCTATTTAAAAAAATAAATGTTCAACCTACCTCAATGATTGATGTTAGTGATGGCTTATCATCAGAAACACTTCACATTTGTTCCCAATCAAAAGTTGGCATTGATTTATATGAAGAAAAAATTCCGATAGACCCCCTCACATTTAATACTGCACTTGAATTCAATCTCGATCCTACACTTTGTGCGTTAAGCGGCGGCGAAGATTACGAATTATTGTTTACCATAGACATTAATGACTATGAAAAGGTTAAAAACATTAGAGAATTTACTGTTATTGGTCATATCACAAACGAATCAAAAGGATATAACATGATTGCCAAAGCAGGAACAGTTCATGAATTAAAAGCTCAGGGCTGGAATGCACTAAACAAGTAAAATTAATCCTTAATTAACACTTTTTTCTATTTCAAAACCAAAATCCATTATTAAGGGTAATGGATCTACTCTCATTCCTTGCTCAAAAGCAAACTGATATTTTCCCTTAAGTGGGAAGCGTACATTATTTTTAATAGGAATCTTAAAATCAAAAATATCACCAGCACCACTACCCTGCCACTTACCTTTTTCATCCGATAAAATAACCTCCATGGTATCGATTAAAATTTTCCCATCAGGATATTTTGTACTCACAAATAAAAACAAATTACTGTAAGGATAGGCATCTGCATGACGTACCATTAAGAAAATATTATTCAACGACATTGTATCCATAATTTCAACATCAAAAATAGCTTTATCCTTTGCGTACCACTCATTTTCTTTAAACTCGTGATACTTTGAAAAAATAATGTTTTTGTTGCAAGAAGTTATTAAAAACACAAACGAACACAAAAACAAACATCTGTTAAACATCAGTTTTTGGAGGCTCATTTTTTTGAGAATTACGTTTATCATGTTGCGACTTGTTAAATTTTTTGTTTCGTTGATAATTGCCTGGCCTGTTTGGTTGATTAGATGGCTTGTCAACATTATCTGAGCCTTGAGCTTTTATAGATTGATTGTTATTTTGATGACGCTTTGGACTAGAAACATTATTTTGTTTATTAGCAGCATTTTGGTTAGGGTTAGGTCGTTGTTGCTGTTTTCCCTGAGTGCCCTTGTTTGGCTTTAGGTTGCCTTTTGGTTTTGGTCTTTTATCGAAACGCGTTAAACTATCCTGCCCTACCACGTTTTCAAAATTATGTTCTATAGGTTTTAATTTTGCATCGCTAACCAAAACAGATTTAATTTCATCAGGCAACTCGTTTTTAGCATTAGCTTCTAAAATGGAATGAACCGTTTTAATATGCAAAGGGATGAAAACACCGGGTTCATGACGATAACTAAACCACATCATTTTCCTGAAAATATCGGTTTTTTGTAAAAAAGCCTCTCCTTTTTTAGTCAGCAATTTTTTGCCATCCATGTCCGGAAACTCTTTTAATGCATCCACATAACTATCTAATTCGTAATTTAAACAACATTTTAATTTACCGCATTGACCAGCTAGTTTTAATGGATTTAAAGATAGCTGTTGGTAGCGTGCCGCACTTGTACTAACCGTTCTAAAATCGGTTAACCAAGAGCTACAGCATAGTTCACGGCCACAAGCACCAATTCCTCCTAAACGCGAAGCTTCCTGGCGAGCACCAATTTGTCGCATTTCAACGCGCACTTTAAATTCTTCAGCTAATACTTTTATTAATTCTCTAAAATCAACTCTAGCATCGGCGGTATAATAAAAAATGGCTTTCGACTTATCTCCCTGAAATTCAACATCACTTAGCTTCATTTGCAATCCAAGTTTTAAGGCAATGGTTCTGGCACGAAACATCGTATCCACCTCAAGCGATTGAGCCTCTTTCCATTTATCAATATCACTTTGTTTTGCTTTACGATAAACTTTTTTTATTTCAGCAGTGTCAAAATTTATATTTTTCTTTTTAAGCTGAAGCTTTACTAACTCACCTGTTAAAGAAACTGTTCCAATATCATGCCCTGGTGATGCTTCAACCGCTATAATATCTCCCACATGTAAAATCACATCATTATTATTGCGAAAAAACTCTTTTCGTGAATTTTTAAAACGCACCTCAACAATATCAAAGTGTTTTTGCCCGTCAGGCAAACTCATGTTCCCCAACCAATCAAACACTGTTAATTTATTGCAACCGGAAGATGTTCCGCAAGAACCATTGCTGTTACAACCTGCCGGAATTCCATTTTTTTCAGTTCCGCATCCTCCACTACTACAACCCATATTTTTAATATTTTATGCTTAAAGATAATGAGTTTAGCTATTAATTCCAAAACCGAAAACATGCCA
>CANFQR010000113.1 GCA_947449125.1 Bacteroidota bacterium
TACGGCGGCAACCAATAGAAGAGGAGCCTTTGAAATTTTTATAAATTATATTATCAATAAAAAAAGACCAATAGTGGTTAAAAAAAGGGTTTGCCCGGTGTTTATGTAATTTGTGAAATTTGCGTGGTTTAAAATAGTATTATTTTGTTTAGTTACCTTTTATTCAAAAGGGCAGTCGTCTCGTTTACTTCAAAGTCAAGCTGATGCGGCAATACTAAATAAAGATTGGTTTACGGCCGCTCAAAATTATAACTATTTATTTTATAGAGATAGTAGCGATATTAACCTACAATTTAATTACGCTGAAGCAAGCCGATTAAACTTTGATATTGATTTAGCCCTGAGATTATATAACAAAGTTGCGCTTGTAGATAATGGAAAGAAATATCCCTTAACATTTTATTGGATAGGACAATTGCTTAAAAATAAAGGTCAATATAAAGAGGCAAAAAAATGGTTTACTAAGTATTCTAAAATCAAAACAAAGTCTCAAAAAAATAATTTGGAGTATTATAAAACAAAGTCGCTTTTAGAATTAGAAGCTTGTGATTTAGCTCAATTGCTCATTAAAAGCCCTGTTAAACCTTTGTTAGAACATTTGGATACCACTATAAATAGTAAAGTGAGCGAATATGCCGCTTTTGAAAAAGATAGTACGTTATATTTTTCGTCGTTAAAGAATTCAAATAAGAAAGATGACAACGATGTCAATTTCAATAAAATTTATAAATCTGATTTAAAAAATTTAAAGTGGCAAAAAGTAACAGCTTTAGATACTATTATTAACGCAACATATATGCATAATGCCAATACTTGTTTTAGTAAAGATTACAAGCAAATGATTGTTTCGCGTTGTAAGTCAAAAAATGCTAGTGAGTATACGTGTGAGTTATACCTATCTAATTTTATAAATAATAAATGGCAAAAATTAGAGCGACTTCCTGAGTTAATAAATCAAAAAGGTGCAAATACTACACAGCCAAATTTTGCTGAAATTGATGGTAAGGAGGTTTTGTTTTTTTCGAGTAACAGAGCAGGGGGTGAGGGGAATTTGGATATCTGGTACAGTATTAAAAATAGTGATGGTACGTTTTCACAACCTATTAATGCCGGAAAAAAAATAAATACTCCAGACGATGAAATTACACCATGGTATGTGAATGAAAATAATACGCTGTTTTTTAGCAGTACCTATCACAAAGGTTTAGGTGGGTTTGATATTTTTAAAAGTGAATTTAAAAACAATGAATTCTCAACGCCTGAAAATGCCGGTTATCCTATTAACAGCAGTTACAACGACATTTATTATTCTGTAAACAAAACACGTAACCGGGCTTATTTGTCAAGTAATAGAGTTGGTTCATTTTTTGAAAATAAATTAAACTGTTGTAATGACATTTATCGTTTTAACATTGAACCTTTAAATATTCCGCCCAAGCCAATTGATACAATAGAATTAGCAAGGGGACAAATGAAACTGCTGGTACCTTTAACCTTGTATTTTCATAATGATGAACCCGAACCAAAAACAAAAAATATTGTTACAACAAAAAATTACGAAATCACATATAATGATTATAAAATGTTGTTGCCCCTTTATTCAAAAGAGTTTTCAGGAGGTTTGACTAATGAATTAAAAGATAAAGCAACCAATAAAATAGAGAATTTTTTTGCAGACAGTGTAGATGCCGGTATGGAAGATTTAAGAAAATTTTCTGATTTGTTACAGAAGGTTTTACTAAAAGGCGAAACGGTTAAAATAACCATGAAGGGATATTGCAGTCCGCTTGCAAGCTCAGATTACAATATTAATTTAGCAAAACGAAGAATTAGTAGTTTAAGAAATTATTTTACTGAAACAAAAAGCGGTTTTTTTGTTAGGTACATAAACAACACTAATGTTAACGAAGGAAAAATTATTTTTGAAGATGTTGATATTGGTGAGTTGCCAGCCAGTAAAGTAAGTGACGATTTAAAAGATAAAAGAAATTCGGTTTATAATCCTATAGCCGCTTCCGAAAGAAAAATTCAAATTATTGCAGTTAGTTTCGGGTATTAAATTTGTTCTAATTTAAAATAAATTAATTTAGAATTTTACCGAAGGAAAATAAAAAATAAATCATCTAATATAAATGTTGAGGCAATTATGCTTTTCAATTTATAACTATTAAGAATGATTAGATTTATTTTTTTCCTAGTACTAATTCCAATTTTCACAAACTCTCAAAATAACACTCAAAATATTCGTGGTGTAGTTTATGACAAACTTTCTCAAACGCCTTTAATTGGTGTGGTTATTCAAATAGCATCAATACAAAAAGTAACAACCACTGACACTCTTGGTAAATTTACTCTATCGAATATACCGCCAGATCGCTACCAAATTCAAGTTTCATACACTGGTTATAAGAATGCTACTATTCCCAATGTGGTAGTAACTTCTGGCAAAGAAATTATTTTAGATATCTCTATGGAAGAGGATTTTACATCCTTAAATGAAGTAACTGTAATAGCTAATAATAAAGACGGAACTAACAACAAACTTGCAAGCATAAGTGCAAGAGCTTTTTCGATGGAAGAAGTTAATAGATATGCAGGGGGAAGAAGTGATCCTGCTCGTTTGGCGGCAAACTTTGCTGGAGTGAGCGCTCCTGATGACAGTAGAAACGATATTGTAATTCGAGGAAACTCTCCTGTTGGGGTGTTATGGCGAATTGATGGAATGACTGTAACTAATCCAAATCATTTTGCATCGGTTGGTACAACTGGGGGCGCTGTAAGTGCTTTAAACACCAACTTGTTAAAAAATTCTGACTTTTTCACCTCTGCATTTCCTGCTGAATATGGAAATGCTACAGCGGGAGTTTTTGATTTAGGATTTAGAAATGGGAATAATCAAAAAAGAGAAACCACAATACAAACCGGTATTATTACTGGATTGGAAGCTACAATAGAAGGACCTTTTAGTAAAAAGAATGAGGCTTCTTATTTATTAGGTTATCGTTATTCATTGGCTGGAATTGCTCAAATTATGGGAGTAGATATTGGTACAACGGCAACACCAACTTATCAAGATTTATCTTTCAAAGTAACTAGTGGCACTAACAAATTAGGTAAATTTTCTATGTTTGGTATTTTAGCTTCCAGTTCAATTAATATAGGTGGAGGTTCAGGCAATTCAATTTATGGTGGAGGAAATAAGGTTGATTTTGCAAGTAAAATAGGAATTGTAGGCATTAATAATTATAAACAAATAAATACAAAATCATATTTGTCATCTACCTTTGGAATAAGTTATTCGTCAACAGATCAAACAGGATACGACTTCGATCGATTTTCTAATCTTAGTTTCACGCGTGAAACTAGTCAAGCGGCAAAAATAAATTATTTTTTGAGTACCAATTATAACCTAAAAATTAATTCCCGTTTATTTTTCAAAGTTGGACTTCAAGATGAAATCATTGGATTAGATTTATTTTATAAAACAAAAGAAAATATTTTTGCACCTGAAAAGCAAATTTGGGATTATAAAAGCAATACCAATCTAGTACAATGCTATGCTCATTTGAAATATTCAATTTCAAAAAAATTAATTCTTAATACCGGAATTCATTCAAACTATTTTCTTCTCAATAACTCAAACTCAATTGAACCAAGATTAGGATTAATTTATAATATTACGCCAAAAAGCACTTTCAATTTTGGTTATGGACTTCATTCACAATTGCAACCAATTAATGTTTATTTTTTACAAAGCACAGATGTTAATGGTAATACCGTTTATAACAACAAAAATCTAGATTTTACCAAAAGTCATCATTTTGTTTTGGGTTACAACCTACAGCCCTTTGCAGATTGGAGGATAAAAACAGAATTGTATTATCAATCAATTTACAATGTACCAGTAACTACTTATTCAAGTAGTTATTCAATGTTGAATACCGGCTCAACTTTTAAAACAGATCTTACCGACAATTTAGTGAATAATGGTACAGGCTATAATTATGGAATTGAACTTACGATTGAAAAATTTTTTAGTAATGGTTATTACGGACTATTAACAACATCTTTATATAAATCTAGATATACTGCTAGCGATGGTATTGAGAGAAATACAGCATTTAATGGAAGATACGTTTACAATATTTTAGCAGGTAAAGAATGGAAAATCGCTCAGGAAAAAAGAAATCGTTTTGCTATTGATATAAAATATACTAATGCAGGTGGTAGAGCATATACACCCATTAATCTTTCTGAATCAAAGGTTTTTGGTCGTGAAATACTTTCTACAAATGAGTATTCAAGTTATTACGAGGATTATTACAGATTAGATCTTAAGGTAGGATTTACATTAAATAGTAAAAAAAGAAAAATAGGACAAACTATTTCATTGGATTTACAGAATTTAACCAATCACAAGAATGTATTTTCACATAGTTATGATAATAGGAATCAAAGCATTAACACAACTTATCAATTAGGATTTTTTCCAAATATGGTTTATAAAATTCAGTTTTAGGAAGGCAATAATTCAAGGTTTCGTCAAAATCAAATAGCTTATTTTTTTTGTTAATTTTTATAAGAAAAATTCAGATTATTGCAGTTAGTTTCGGGAATTGATATTATTCGAATCGTAAACTTTCTATCGGGTCAAGTTCAGATGCTCGTTTTGCAGGAATAAAACCGCTCAATAAACCCACAACAATACAAATAATAACACCTGTAATTATCCAAAACCAAGGAATAAAAAAGCCTGTGTCAAGCGCAAAACTTATTACATTACCAATTATTATTCCTAAAATAATACCAACCAAACCTCCTAAAACACAAATGACAACGCTCTCAATTAAAAACTGATACTTGATGGTTTTTTGTGTGGCACCAAGGGCTTTACGCACACCAATTTCACGAGTCCTTTCAGTAACACTTACTAGCATTATGTTCATTAATCCTATTGCAGCGCCAAGCAGAGTAATTAAACCAATAATTGTTGCACCTGCAGTTACAGTTTTTAAATTTCCAATTAAAAGTGAGGCTAAATTGTCTGATTTTACAATATCAAAATCATCTTGACTAGTTGTGGGTATTTTTCTGATTTTTCTAAAAATTGCTTTTGCTTCAAATAAAATATTATCTAACATGGCAGTGTTTTTAGTTAATACATTAATGGTAAAGCTCATGTCATTACCACCAAAGTACTGTCGCGCGTTGGTTAAAGGTATAATGCAAATTTTATCTCCTCCAAATCCTGCGCTATTACCTTTGCTTTTTAAAACACCTATTATTTTGTAACGCGAAGCCCCAATTTTAATAATCTTATCAATTGCATTTTGCTTATTGGTAAATAAGGTTTTTTCAATGTCTTTGCCTATAATAACCAATGGTGCTCCGGTATTAGCTTCATATGAATTTAGGTTTCTCCCTTTTTCGAGTTCGTAACCTGCAGTTAAAATATAATTTTCATCGCTGCCAAAAATCTGAATGTTAGGATTGGTTTTTTTATTTTCAAATTTTACCCGCGATGTCATGTTTGCCAGAGTTGAAACCGAGGTAATAACCGGAAAATTAAACTCATTTTTGAATTTTATAGCCTCTTTATATTTTATGGTATTAAAAACTTTTGCTTTTCTGCCTTTTCTGCCAATACGTATATTGATATCTGCATTACGAATGGTAAATGTATTGGCCCCCATGCTA